>CAMYJJ010000113.1 GCA_947258735.1 Thermodesulfovibrionia bacterium
GTTCAAATCTTTCTTTTCGCATCTCACCATCAGCCCTGAACAACATCCCCGCCCGCTCATCAGCCGGAGTGTTCCTCCAGGCTTCCTGTGCTGATCTGGCCTGTTCAATCGCCTGTTCAGCAATTTCTTTTGTTGCCGAACATACTGATCCAATAATCTCATCAGGTCTGGCCGGGTTGTGAGAGATTATCATGTTGTCGGTCCGCAGTTCTCTTCCCCCAACATATAGAGGATACGTATTACCGAAATCATTTTTTACATTTTCTAATGCCTTTTGCATTTCCTCCCTGTTTTCCTCTTTTGAAAAATCCGTAAAGGGCTCATTTCTGAATGTATCATTGTCATCCGGTGCTTCATCCAGCGTTTCCGATACTGATTGCGGGGCACGGATCAGATCTTCAACTTTTATGTTTTCAACAAATGACTTTCTCAAAAAGGACTCATTGGAGATGTTTTCAAGGAGTCTTCTTACCAGATATGCCATTCCGGGAATTAACTCTCCAACTGCAGCATATACCCTGACCCGATGGCCCATTGTCTGCAGGGCCGCCCTTATCGGTTCAGCCATGCCATACAGCACCTGAAACTCATATGCGTTTTTCGGCAGGTCCAACGAATCAGCATATGCAATCGCATTGCTGATACTCCTGATATTATGTGTCGCAAGGGCAGGCCTGATGTATTCCGTATTATCCAGCAGGACCTTAGTGAGTTCTTCAAAGCTCAGATCTGTTTCTGCCTTGTTTGAAAATACCGGGAGGGGCCAGCCCCGGTCTTTACTCATAACTGTTTCATAGTCCCAGTATGCGCCTTTCACCAGACGGATTGAGATCCGGGACCTGTTCTTTTTTGCCCATTCAACAAGACCGGCAATATCCTTTTTTGTGTCATGTAAATATGTCTGCAGGGCAATTCCTGCATGCTGATAGTCCTTATACTCCTCGACGATGCTCTTAAATATTGCAATGGTAAGGTCCTTGATATAGTGATGCTCCATGTCCAGTGTTATGGATGCCCCGGATGCCTGTGCTTTGTCAAACACCGGTCGCAGGCCTTTCTTGACCTTTTCTATCGAACCATGCCAGTCAATCGGATCAAGCTGTGAATAAAGAGAGGAAACTTTAATCGAGATATTCTGTTTTGGAATGGGTCCGTTGTGGTCCATGTCCAGAACCGGGACCTGCTCCCAGGTTGATACTTCCTTTTCGAGGATGTCCAGGAGTTCCAGGTATCTTGCAGTGTAGTCGCCGGCTTCTCTTTCACTGAGGACAACTTCTCCCAAAAGATCAACAGCCACTGCATACCCTTCTTTCTGCAGAGTATGCAGAACAGACATTGCAGCCTTAGGGTCCTTACCCGCAATAAACTGTTTTGCCAGTGCTTCTACATTGGAACGTACGACTTTGCCTGCAATTTTTGGGACCAGCCCCTTTTCGGACAGACCCTTTACCCCCCATTTCATGATCATCGGGGTGATTTCTTTATCTGCAAAATATTCCTTCAGCAGTCTTACAACCAGAGCATCTGATTGCAGGGAAGGCAGAAGATCAATAAACCTCAGGAGCGGGACCTTGAAATTATCATCCCGCATGGCCCACTCCATAAGTTCTCCTGTCCACTTCTTTTTGTCAAAGACAGACGGGACATCTCCCTTGACCAGGGAAAATATCTCTGCACCTATTTTTTGAATTTTACCTTCCATCATCCGGATTTCTCTTGCCTAAAAATAGTTGTATTGTTAAATATATCAAAAAGTATATCAGGAGGTTATGAAAAAACGAAATTATTCAGCATCTATATGATAAAATTTAATCTCATGGTAGAAAAACAAGTAATATTAAATAAAATCATATACATCTTTAAATTCCCCCTTCAGGAGGTAGTGACATAATATGTAATATGTGCACACTGTCATTCTGAATTCATTTCAGAATCTCTTCTCTTTAGCATGTTGAAAATCATGATATCCTGAAATAAAATCAGGATGACAATAGTGACAAAACCCCTGGAAAAGCGTGGTAGTAGAGACAAATGGAAGTGAAAAATCTATGAGAATTATACGTGCTTTCTGAGAAGGTCATATTATCCGGACACATCATTGACTCCCTGACCCTGCCAAAGGTGCTGGATGAAATTACAGAGCTGGGCGGTGATTTTTCGATTGAAGATATCAGGATCGGCAGGACCAGAACAACCCCCTCACATGCCCTGATAGTGGTTTCAGCTCCGACCCAAGAGTTATTACAGCGTATTTTAACGCGCATAAAGAGACAGGGGGGCGAGATAGAGAAACCTCATGAAGCTTCGCTGAAAAAGGCATCACGAGACGGGATTCTTCCGGACACCTTTTACTCCACGACTAATTTAAAGACCGATATCCTGATGGGAAAACGATGGATATCCGTACACAGGCCTGAAATGGACTGTGCCATTGTTGCTGATGTGAAAAACAAACAGGCCAGAACAGTGCCCATGGCTGATGTCAGAAAAGGTGACTACGTTGTTGTGGGAGATGAAGGGATCCGTGTGCTGCCGCAGACGCAGCAGGAAGAAAAAGAAGAGTTTCAATTCATGCGCAGCCGGGTGTCTCCTGAAAAACCTAAAGAGATGGTCATCCGGGAGATAGCAACCCGGATGAAACAGGCAAAGAAGAAAGGTGAAAAAATTCTGCTGGTTGGCGGTCCGGCCATTGTACACACAGATGCCGGGGTGTATCTCGAGACATTGCTGAAAAAAGGATTCATAAATCGGCTGTTTGCGGGCAATGCATTGGCAGTTCATGATATCGAGTATGCCCTGTTTAAAACGTCTCTCGGCATATATCTTGATCGCGGCCAGAGCGCTGAAGGAGGCCATGGCCACCATGTGCGTGCTATAAATACTATCCGAAAGGCCGGAGGAATCCGAAAAGCCGTTAACAAAGGAATATTAAAGAACGGCGTCATGTATACCTGTGTTAAACATAATGTCCCCTTTATTCTTGCAGGATCTATCCGTGATGACGGTCCCCTTCCTGAAGTCATTACCGATGCAATACAGGCACAGCAGGCGATGCGTAAACAATTGAAGGGAGTTGGTTTTGTTCTCATGATAGCAACCACATTGCATTCCATTGCTGTCGGCAACCTGCTTCCGGCATCGGTAAAAGTCGTGTGCGTTGATATAAACCCGTCAGTCGTTACCAAACTAATAGACAGGGGAAGCTTTCAGGCCGCAGGAGTGGTCACTGATGCAGAGCTGTTCCTTCGCGAACTCTCCCGGATGCTGGTTACGTCAAAAGTTTAATCTGATGAAAAAGCAAAAAGTTAAGCTCCTGATGTGTCCGCCTGATCAATATGCAATCCGGTATGTTATCAACCCCTGGATGAAGCTGAGCAGGCAGAGTAATCCTGCCAGGGCAGAACGCCAGTGGAAACATCTGTTTGATATTCTTACAGACTTAGATTGTGAGATAGAACTTATTACGCCTGTGAAAGGGCTTCCGGATATGGTGTTTACCGCCAATGCAGGGTTACCTGTTGATAACATGGTATTTCTTTCGCGGTTCCGTCATAAAGAACGGAAACGAGAGGCGGGTCACTTCAGGAAATGGTTTGAGAAGCAGGGGTTAGAGGTTATAGACATGCCTGCAGGATTATTTTTTGAAGGCGCAGGCGATTCCCTGTTTGTCGGTGATACCCTTTTTGCAGCCCACCGCTTCCGGTCAGACATCAGGGCCCATACCCTGATCGCAGAAAAATTGAAAATACAGGTCCTTTCGCTTGAGCTTGCAAGGAAGAGATTTTATCATCTGGATACCTGCTTTGCCCCTCTTTCATCAGAATCCGTCCTTTACTATCCCCCGGCATTTGATCGTTATGGACAGAAAGTAATCGAAAAAAATATTCCTGATCCAATCCCTGTACCGCGTAATGAGGCAAACAGGTTTGTCTGCAACGCTATTGTCATCGGGAAGGATATCGTCATGCATTATCGCTGTCCTGAGACAGCAAAGCTGTTAACTGACCGTGGATTTCGCATACATGAAACCAATCTCTCGGAGTTCATCAAGTCCGGCGGAAGCGCAAAATGTCTCACACTGCAGATATAAATAACAGAAGCTCACCGGACCTTTGACCCATTAATTCATGTATCAATTCCCATGTCCTTATATATGGACACAATGTCCTGTTCATGAAGCTGATCATTATGTAAGAGCATGAGACAGCGCTTTGCATAATCCGGGTCTTTTTTGATCCGGTGTATCAGATACTCTTCCACGGTTTGTTTTGTGATATGTTTTTTTGCATACAGGGCGTCCACCTGTTTTTTCGTACGCTTCAGCCATTGATATTTAGCATATTCATCCTCATACACCGTCTCCCGGCTCATCCACTCCCAGTCCACTCTCTGCAGCCACAGTTTCTCTCCGCTGTACACAGAGTTAATATTAATGCAGCAGTCGTCAGACACCCAGTCATAGGTATTCCGGTCAACAAACATGCCTCCATATACCGCATTGGGAAGATCAACGTGCCATCCGGAAAATGTCCGTATATTGGCATTGGCATTCTCTGTTGTCCTGTATGCAATGGAAAGCTGGAGATACAGCCCCTCACGTTCATACTTGTCTTTCCGGGGCAGCAGATGCTGAAACGACAGGGCCGGTCCGGCATCGTAAATCTCTATAAGGTCGTGGTCCTTATCATGGTACCAGTTGGGTCCGTACATCACCGCGTCAGTCGCTTTGGCTGACCCGGCCTGGGAGAGCACATCTGTTTCCTCAATAACAACTGGCCGCGGAATGCTGGTCTTTCTTACCTTTGGAAAAAATTCCCGTTTAAGTTTCATTGATTACCTCCTGTCATCATTATTGTCTATAGGTGTGAGATCAAACTGTAATGTACATTATACGGCATTTGCCCGCTGTATAAAGCAGATTACATCCTGCGGGTATTCTTTTTCAGGGAACAAGAACATGATCTGGTTTTAAAAGAAGGATTGAAGGACTGCACAAGGGTGTCGCTCAACATGAAACGAACAGATCATGAAACTGAATGTTGACAGCAATTCCCCGTAATTTCACTGTTCAGGTCAGAGCCTGCTTTACGTGCTATTTCCAGCCGATTGGCTGATATCCCTTATCGCGTAGGCACCTTTCAACAAAACTGTGAAATACAGGATCAGGCCTGTTTGACCTGAAGAGTCCGCGTGTAATCGTTGCGGCACCTGCACCTGCGGCGCCTGCTGCTGCCCCTTTTGCAAACTCCCCATCATATATTGCACCTGCCACTCCACCGGCAGTTCCGGCAACTGCCGCATTCTCTGCCGCTTCTTTTGCAATCCTGCTGCCATCATTACCTGTAGCACCGTATTCACCGGCAAGGCGCATGCAGTCATCTATTGCATCCTGTGCCGTTGCCCTGCCTTCATCCTGAAGGGTATAGTTCGGATAGAGAACCGGCCGCTGAGATGCGCATGCAGAAAATAAAAGCAGGTATACAAAAATTATAATACGTTTTTTCATTATTATCCTGTCCCGTTTTGATATAAAGTTATATTGTTCATCCCTCTGTTTCTTATTCATTATAACAGATACCCGGTCAACGTTTACTATTCAGGGGCATGTCCTGAAGCAACATCAAATTCCAGCGCAGCATACCCTAAGAAGAAATCAGAGAGATGTAAAAAAAGGGGATGAACCACGCAGGATTCATCCCTGTATTATTGCTGGCGTCCCCAAGGGGATTTGAACCCCTGTTATCGGCGTGAAAGGCCGGTGTCCTAGGCCAGGCTAGACGATGGGGACATCAATGGTGAGCCGCGAAGGATTCGAACCTTCGACCCACGCCTTAAAAGGGCGTTGCTCTACCAACTGAGCTAGCGGCCCGATAATCGAGCAAGATAGTATAACAAAATTTTAAAACAAAAAAACAGGCTATAGCGTAAACAGGAATCGTTATGTGTTATAGGCTAATCGTGAAAGGATTGGCATATGAGGAGGGTTAAGCTGAAAGCTGATCACTTAGTGCTGACCGCTACTTAATAGGCATTGGCAGTCCACATATCGCTATTGAACTGAAGCACCCTGTTTCTTCCGGCCTCTTTTGCCTTGTACATGGCAATGTCCGCAAACTTGATCGCTTCCCAGAAGTTTTGTGTGTCTTTCGGGAATTCACAGTACCCGATGCTGATGGTCTTCTGAATTATTCCGCCCGCGGTTTTCACCTTGGTCATCTCAATGTTCTTTCTTATTCGTTCGGCAACAGCATCAGCATCGCCCGGCTTTGCTTTATTAACAATGACAAGGAATTCTTCACCACCAAACCGTATCACCAGGTCCGCACCCCGGGCACTTTTGACAATGACATGTGCTGTTTCCTTCAGCACAGCATCTCCTGCATCATGACCGTGCTTATCATTAACCTGCTTAAAATAGTCAAGGTCACACATCAGCAGCCCGAGCTGCCCCTCGTTTCTCGCCACGCCGGCCAAAAGTGTGTTCATATATTCCTCGAGAAACCTCCTGTTGTACAGGCCTGTCATCTGGTCCCTTATGGATGACTCCCTGAGCGCACTTGTCAGCCGTTTCGTTTCAATAACCGACGACGATTCCCTGATATACTGCTCAGCCTTGAGTATCTGCCTTTGTATGCATGCCTTGTCCATTATAGGGGTCTGCTTTTCATTGTCTTTTTTCAGGGTTTTATCAAACTGAAACTGGATTACCCCCCCTGTCGTGCCTCCGACGATAACCGGAAGACAGACATGATATTTTTCGGGTGTCATTAAATACTGCTTGCATATCTTTTCATGGCTTATCGAGGATATGGTGTGCCCTGTCTTCCTTGCCCTGCACAGTGTGCTGTCAACAAGAATGCCCTTGTTACAGCATAATTCATTTTTTGAGTAGGGAGTTTCTATTATCTTCATGGCATTCCTGTTTGAAATCTCAAAAATCATCGGATCGTCAAGACCCAGCTGCTCATAGAAGACCTCTGCCATCCTGATATATACATCTACAAGCGTATCGTCTTCCTCAATCACTTTTTTAAATGTGTTCATGTCATGAATCGTATTCATCAGCAAATTAAAACTTTCTGAGAGTTCAGCTATTTCATCATTTGACCCGATAACAATCTGCTTTGTAAGGTCTACTTCGCCTTCTGTCAATCCTTTCATCTGGTCCGTAATGGCCTTTAACGGACTGGTAATTGAATGTCTGAGCAGGGAGCTGAAGATAATAACCAGTAGTATGGCTAATGAGCCGATGCATACAAACACCACCATGGACTGCCTGAGCACTGATTTTATGTTTCCGGTATAGTGTTTCTGTAAGGCAGAAATGTCTGATGTGAGTTTACCAAGTGCCACGACTGCCTGCACTGTCAGCGAATCATACTCATCGAGTTTACTCATAAACAGGTCTCTCTCTTCAGGTGTTTGCCCGCCATGAGATATTCCCTCTAGCTTAAGATCCCGCAGTTCCTTTAACAGGTTTCTGAGTTTATTGTTTTTTTCCACTACACTGTTCATGTAACGTGCCGCGCTGATGTGCCCTGTGATCGGCTCTACCTGAAACTCTTCGATTAAGTCACCTGTAAGATCAGAATAGTCCTCGACCTTCCCGCCCTGCTGAAGAGACATCAGTGTTGATTCAATATTGCCGAGGAGAAACCCGGCCCTCTGATAGTTCCTGTTCACAACGTCAGGTTCATCATGAATCACGATATTATGCACAGATACATTCGCGCCCCGTATATGTATGATCAGTTTCTGGCTCGCCTTTATCTGGGGAACAACCTGGTCTGTCAGGGACCTGGAAGAACCATTTACATACATGACTGCTCCCAACCCTATTAAAGCAATGATGACAAACCATGCGATTCCTCCAGCGGCAAAGAGGAACAGCTTATTCCTGATAGGAATATCGGTAAATGTCAGTAAGTGTATACATCGCTTAATCAATCCCTTGGCATGCATGTTCAGTTAACCGTCCAGCTGTCATATGAGCCCTTAATAGCCATAATATAGATCATATATATATGGTTCGGCTTTTTTGGAAATTCCTTTAACTGGTTGTAGTTACAGAAATGGGATAATTAAAAATTCTGCAGAACAGCTATGAGGTATTGAAAAAAATGTCATTCCGGCAGGCAGGCGGTAGACAGGTTTTAGGCGGTCGGAGCGAATCTTGTGTAGACCCGCATCGGGAATCCAGCCCCGTATGAAAAGATTCTGGATTCCCGCTTAACAGATCACGGGAATGACATAAAGGAAGAAAGGCTCAGTAATAGGGAATTCAATGCCGTGCGAATAAAAAGGTCCTGAAAAAATTACTTTTTCCTTTTAGCTTTCTTAAACGGCCTGTTTACAAATATGATTTCATTCCTCTTCTGCCCGGTAGAGATCAGATCTATATCAACATTAAGGGCTTCACTGATATAATCCATGTAGGCCCTGGCCTGTTTGGGAAGGTCTTTTATGTTTGTGGCCCCCTTTGTGCTCTTCTGCCAGCCGTCTATTTCCTTGTAAACAGGTTCACATCGATTAAGTACATTGACTGTCTGCGGCATGTCCGTTACTTTACAGGGTTTTCCCTTTTTACTGCAGCTGCAGCTGTTTGTCGGGTCGTTATATCTATATGACGTACATACCTTGAGTGTATCAAGTCCATCAAGCACATCCAGCTTTGTCAGCGCGATACCGGTAAAGCCATTGATCCGAATGGCATGCTTCAGGCTCACCAGATCAAGCCAGCCGCACCTGCGGGCCCTGCCTGTAGTAGCACCATATTCACCGCCTTTGGCCCTGAGCTCTTCTCCCAGGCTGTCATGCAGTTCAGTGGGAAATGGCCCTTCACCAACTCTCGTAGTATAGGCCTTCATAACTCCTATAATGCCGTCCACTTTTGCCGGGCTCACCCCGAGACCGGTGCATACACCCCCGGCTGATGCGCTTGAAGAGGTAACAAACGGATATGTGCCATGATCAATATCAAGCAGTGTTCCCTGGGCCCCTTCAAAAAGTACGTTCTTGCCCTTATCAATAAGGTCATTTGTCAATACCACGGTATCCGTCACAAAAGGGCCGATATAATCCGCAAACTTCATATATTGATTATAAATCCTGGTGGCGCTGATTTTTTTCTGGTTATATTTTTTCTCAAGTAAAAAATTAATGTCCTCAAGATTGGCCTTCAGCTTTGCTTTAAA
>CAMYJJ010000114.1 GCA_947258735.1 Thermodesulfovibrionia bacterium
TATAATGAGGAACGTCCTCATGATTCACTTGCTGATATGACACCGGAAGAATACATGGAACAATATGCCGAAAACTCTAATTTAGAACTGTCTACTAAATAGGGAAGCTTACGTTTAGATCTCGCAGCATATGTAATAAGTGCACCCCCCAGAATGAGTCTCACCACGACCGCAGTAATATGGAGGCTTAATGTTTCCGTTTTATTACGAATAAGATTTAAAATACTATCTGGCTTTATAATAATCATTGCGCCTGTTATCGCTGTCATGATGCCAAACAGTAAAATAATGAAGCTCATAATATTGGTGCTTATGGGAGAAACGTGGTAAGGTCCTGCATATATGCTTATCAGTTCTCTTGTTTAAGTTTCACCCAATACAGGGAAGTCTTGTGTTACGCTTCATAAGAAATATTTAAGGGTTGATTACTTTTAACCGTTGGTGCTCTGTTTACCATTTATAGTTGAAATAAGCGATTTCTCGAGCAAACACTTTAGCAATCCTGTCTCTGTCCTTTTCAGAAAGCATATCCCGGTAATTTCGTTTGTCTTTCCTGTGGTTTGCCTTTGCACGTGGAAGTGAAGGTATTTCATCTAACCCGATCCGATCATGAATATCTTCCATTGCCTGATTCAACTCCTCATATTTATATACTTTATCGACTACGATATCTGACGAACATGTGTAAAGATTAAAGCCCCTGACCGAAGCCACTTCTTTGGATTGAATAAAATCAGTTATAGGGGGGAAAGGTTCAGTCTTATATCTCCAATGATATAATGATACCGCTTTATCCCAGGGGTTTCTTTCAAAACAGAATTTAAAATAGGAATCCCATACCTCTTGATCAATATATTTTATTATAAAAGAAGCTGCGGTGTGGTTATAAAAAGACATTCTTTTTCGCTTATATAACGCGTTTACGATATTAAACTTAGTGTATTTTTTAAATGGGATGTTATAGTTCTGGGGTCCTCTGTACCCCAATTCTTTTCTCATCTTTTCATCTTTTGGGCTGATAGGGGTTATAATATCATCCGGCCCACAATATTTTGATAAAGCAATCTCTATTGATGTACCCGCTGTTTTTTCAGTCTTTATAAATATAAACCTGTTTTTGTGTGATATGATCATCTATAGTTTTCTCCTTGCCTATACTTATTACCCTTGATACGTGTTTTTCGCAATTAAGACACTTCAACACACATAATAAAAATCATCAGTTATTTAATTAATGGTACACTGCCACTGGCCATGTTCATATGATATTGAGAGAGGACCAGGTTCTTTAAACATCATCGACTCTTTCAGGCATGCCAGCAGGTAGTAACTTGCTGCAAATACGTAACCATTACTTCTTATCGGTTGCTTCTATCTCTTTTTCTTTCTTAAGAGAAACGTCCTCTACATAGTCACTGCACCTGATGTCCTTACCGCTGACAGAGAACTTTTTCTGGCAGGTCTCTCTCCATGCACAAATAATACAGATATTTTGATTACCGGTCATATAAAACTCCTTTTCAGGCAATATCAAACACTCTATTTAAACTGAAAGCTGAGATCTGACCGCTCTCAACTACATCAACTCTTCAATTTTCTTCCAGTCTACACTGTTCTCGACACAGTCATATACGTCAAGGCGCAGGCCCTGTGTCTTGATTCTCCTCCTGTCTATTTTGACGCCATTGTTGGAGATATTCTCAGAGGCAATGCCTTTTTCTATTTCATAATCGCATGCTACACCAATAATACCCCTAAGCTTCTTTCTCTGGACGAGCCTCTTAGTAAAGCCAACGCTTGGTGAAATATAGAACTGATAGCCCTTCTGCTTTGCAGATGCATTGATCCTGCCGCAGCCGCAGAGATCACAGTTTTTACAGAGTACCCCGTCTGACTTTGAAAACCTGGCGGGACATTTGTCCGCAATAAGACAATGGGGAAGTATTACAGCAACTTCCTTTTTATCGATTTTATGGAAATCGCCTCTATAATAGTCATTAATGGATGTCATGATATCGGATCTTTTCAGACCTAATAGCCCCTGCATTTTATATCTGTAGAGATGTATCAGGAATTTAATTTTTTTCATTATTGATGAAGGTCCCATAAATCGTTATCAAATAATCAGAAGTTAACCTGTCTTACCCCTTATAATTCTAATCATAAAGCAATTGATTTTCAACTTACAGTAAATTTATGAGATTATCAAGACAGCTCATATTAATAAGGGCTATAATAACATCCTATAATTAGTGTCTGTTGCGGAAGCTGTTATTTGTCACCCTGAATTTATTTCAGGGTCTCACAACTCGTTGCAAACATAAGATTCTGAAACAAGTTCAGAATGACAGTTATTAGAATTCTTGCTTTTCACAACAGTAACTAATTAATAGTCTTTGTATAAACTATTATTCTCTGTCATGCCGGACCTGTCTGCCGACAGGCAGGATGCCGGAATGACACACAAACAGAATTAGTGAACAGTGCCTATATAAGGATTAGCATTGTAGCGTTACGCAAAATCTGACCATGCAGAGTGATAATAAAAAAACGGTATTTGGATGGGCATTGTATGACTGGGCAAACTCAGCCTTTGCAACAACCGTCATAGCAGGATTCTTCCCTATATTTTTCAAACAATACTGGAGCGCTGGTACTGATCCCACTTTAAGCACGGCACGGCTCGGGCTTGCCAACTCTGTTGCCGGAGTCATCGTTGCCATTCTCGCGCCTGTACTTGGCGCCATTGCTGACAAAGGATCGGCCAAGAAAAAGTTTCTCATGTTCTTTGCCTATATGGGAGTAGTCATGACTTCATCTCTGTACATGGTCTCGAAAGGAGACTGGCCCCTTGCGATCATACTTTTTGTTATTGCTTCTGTGGGGTTTTCTGGAGGCAACATATTTTACGATTCATTATTAACAGGAGTGGCCTCTGAAAAAAGGCTGGATTATGTGTCTGCCCTTGGCTTTTCATTTGGATATCTCGGCGGCGGCATCCTGTTTGCAATCAATGTCTGGATGACGCTGAGCCCCGGGACGTTTGGTTTTGCAGATGCAGGGGAGGCGGTCAGGGTTTCTTTTCTGACCGTCGGCATATGGTGGGCGGTCTTTTCAATCCCTCTGTTCCTGCTGGTCAAAGAACCTGAGAATGATCCCCCGGTTTCCGGCTTCAGGGCAGTCCAGGCAGGTATTGTCCAGTTAAAAAGCACGTTCCGTGAAATACGGCATCTCAAGACCGTATTCCTTTTCCTTGCAGCGTACTGGCTGTATATAGACGGGGTTGACACTATCGTGCGTATGGCAGTTGATTACGGAATGTCGATCGGCTTTGCATCCAGTGACCTGATTGTTGCACTGCTGATTACCCAGTTTGTCGGTTTTCCTTCAGCCATTGCATTCGGGTATCTCGGCGGAAAGATAGGGGCCAGAAAAGCCATCTTTATTGCGATAGCAGTGTACCTGTTTGTGTCTATCTGGGGAGCATTCATGCAGAGCAAAAACGAGTTTTATATCCTGGCTATCATCATCGGTCTTGTTCAGGGTGGTATCCAGGCCCTGAGCCGCTCATTTTATGCAAAGATCATCCCTGCTAACAAATCAGCCGAGTATTTTGGATTTTATAATATGCTGGGCAAGTTTGCTGCTGTATTCGGTCCGGTTGTCATGGGTGCTACAGGATTGATGGTAAAATCAATGGGCTACAGCAGTGATATAGCATCACGGGCAAGTATATCATCCATTTCAATATTCTTTATTGCCGGTGCAATATTATTATATTTTGTAGATGAAGACAAAGGCAGGGAAGAAGTGAAGTACCTGGAACAGGACAGTTAAAATATATCCTATTATGTTACATCTGATTCATGTTCAATCCTGAGGCCGAGCTTTTCTGCCCGCTTTCTCCACTGCTTTCGCGCAAGGGACTGCATGTCTCTTGCAGCATCATCTTCGTCGACTATCTCCATTCCTAACAGAGTTTCTACAACATCTTCAAGCGTGACGAGTCCTTCTGTTCCCCCGTAGGTTCCGACTACAAGTGCGATATGGGAGCGGTGATCCAGGAAATTTTCCAGCAGCTTTGAGATCGGCATCGCTGCCGATACCATTTCAATTTCGTGCATCAGCGTCTCAAGGGTGCTATCGGCCCTGCCCTGAGCATGCTGCAACAGGACATCATCCTTTAGAACAAAGCCTTTGATGTCATCCAGGTTTTTCCCATACACCGGCAGACGAGAAAAAGGCTTCTGCGACAGATCTTCCAGGACTTGTGAAACTGTCATGTTTTCTTTTTTCGCCACAATGACCGTTCGGGGTGTCATGATGTCTCTGGCTGTCAAGGACTCAAGTGCAAACAGATTGTTGATAATTCTTGATTCATCTTCTCTGATGTGCCCACTCTTCTCTCCCATGTACGCCATGGCAATGAATTCAGCACGACTGAATGCATGGACCTTTTTTCCCCGGGCGATCCACTTTGTCATCATTTCCGAAACAAGAATCAACGGATACAACAGGAAGATCAGCATGCGTATAAATTGTGCTGTAACCCCAGTCAGATTTCTCCAGTAAACAGCGCCCAGTGTTTTGGGAATGATCTCGGAGAGAAAAAGGATCATCAATGTCATGGCAGCAGAAAAAAGCCCGAAATAAGCGCTTCCAAAAACAGTGGTGGCCTTTGCACCGGAACCGATCGCCCCTACGGTGTGTGCTATTGTGTTGAGCGTAAGAATGGCCGCAAGGGAGCGGTCCACGTTTTCCTGTTTCAATTTCTTCAGTAACATAGCCCGACTGGGTTGTTTCTGCTGCAAACCGGCAATATATGAAGGAGTCATGCTCAGCAGGACAGCTTCTGCTATTGAGCAGAGGAATGAAAATACGAGTGCCATCAACACATACATTACAAGCAGTGCAACATCTATATTTGAATAGGCAACAGAAGCCCTTTCTGTGGATGAAATACCCAGTCCAAAGGCAATCCCGGCAGTCAGCAGTAATACAACCATGACGATCATGGGTCGCGATATCATGGATTTAAATGTATACCTGTAAACCGAACCGCTCATTGGATTCCCTTCTCAAGTGGATGTGACCGGATCGCTTTCAGCATTTCTGTCCGGCAGTAAAAGTCAAACTCCTCACGGCTATTTTAGGTCACGATTGCTGAAATATCAATAGAAACAAACGTCCCACAAGAGATACTTGTTGATCATAACGGCAATACAGACCATTCTGGTATCATTTGCTGATTAGCCGCTTATTAACTTTATGTTGACCCTTCTGTTTCTGGCCCCGTCAAATTCACAGAAGAATATGGCCTGCCACGTTCCCAGCAGGAGCTTCCCGTCATCAATTATGATCATCTGTGATGGTCCCACCAGAGACGTCTTGATATGTGCATCGGAGTTTCCTTCCATATGCATGTAATCCCCGTTGTGGGGAACGAGCCTCTTAAAAAAAACCTGCATGTCCCTGACCACAGAAGGGTCAGCGCCTTCATTTATTGTAACACCGGCAGTTGTATGGGGTACATATACAAGGCATGTCCCGCTTTTGACCCCTGATGCTTTCACTATTTTCTGGACCTCAGATGTTATGTTTACAAATTCTGTGCGTGAACGGGTTTTTACCTTTATGATTTTTATCATGCAAGCCTCCTGAAAATGGAATCAAAAAAAACGTTATCAACAGAGAAATTGATACTCAATGCAAACAGATTGTCCGGGACATTCAATTCCTTAAGCTTTACAAGGTCTTTTTCCGTGGTAACAATATCCAGCCCCGCTGCATCCTGCTTCAGCTGTTCCATATCTTTTACTGAATATATGTGATGGTCCCTGTACTTCTTAAAGCCTGCTATATCTGCACCGCACCGCTTTAAGGTTGATGTAAAGTACTCTGTATTTGCAATGCCGGCAAATGCATAGATATTTTTTTTATCCAGATAGTTCACATCCCTTGATTCTCCTGATACATGTATCAGTCCGGAAGGAATGTGTGATGACAGATAAACAGGCATATCAGGATGAATGGTTTTAATTCTGTCCCTGATATAGGTGAGCATATCATCTGCTGTCTGGTCGCTTTTTGTTATTATTGCGTAATCAGCTCTTTTCACAGCGGTAAGGGGTTCTCTCATTGTGCCCTCGGGGAACAGTTTTTCATTCCCAAAAGGGTTTGTGCCGTCTATCAATACAACATCAATGTCCCTCTCAAGGGCAATATGCTGAAAACCATCATCAAGAATCATGAGTGATGGCTTCGTATCAAGATTCTTCAGGGCAAACAGACCGGCCTCGTATCTTTTACTGCCTTTGACAACCGAAACACCTTTCAGTTTTTCTGCTATTAAATACGCTTCATCACCGGCCTCTTTAACACCAAGAACAGGACCCTCACCCTTACTTACAAAACATGTTTCTTTTACCTTTCCTTTATACCCCCTGGTGAGTATGCATGGCTTAAACCCCTTTTTAGCCGCCTCCTCAGCCAGACGTATCACAGCAGGAGTTTTGCCGGTCCCGCCAAGCGTGATATTTCCGATACTGATGACCTTGACAGGCAGCCTCCCGGGTTTTTTAAAATGCTTATAGCTGAATGTCCTGCATGAGATACCAAAATGATAAAGCGCGCTAAACAGTCCCAATGAACCTCCTTACCAGTTCAAGTGCTTTATGTACTGCTCCTGTATTTTTCTCAACAATAGTTTTTGCATTTTTTCCAAGGGACAACGCTTTATCATCATCTGAGAGAAGTTCGGAAACCGTATCTGAAATTTCATTGGCGTTACTAACCTGAACTGCTGCGGATTTTTTCAGGAACTCCCCGGAAATCGGAAAGTTGCTCATATGAGGCCCGAAGAGTATGGGCTTTGACCAGTAGGCAGGTTCCAAAATATTATGCCCGCCGACAGGAACAAGGCTGCCGCCGATAAACGCGATTGATACATTCGAAAAAACCCTTGATAACTCTCCTATAGTATCAAGCAAAATAACATCAGGACAGCCGTCGTTCGTCGCTCGTCGGTCGTCGGTCAGTTTAGATCTCTTAATATAATCAAACCCTTTTTCCCTGATCAACTTTTCAACGTATAAGAACCGCTCAGGATGTCTTGGTGCAATGATGAGACTGACCCTGTCATATCTTTCCTTAATCAATGAATATGCATCCAGAATAATTTCATCTTCGCCTTCATGGGTGCTGGCTGCCAGAAAGATTTTCCCATCAACATGATTAACCCATGTAAGCGATGATGAGCTGTCCAGTGAAATATCAAATTTGAAGTTTCCCATGACTCCCACTTTTCCCTTTGCAGCGCCCAGCTGTTTGATCCTTTCAGCATCACCGTCACTCTGCATGTAAAGGTAGTCAATGTATGAGAGCATCTCCTTCATGAAGAACCTTATTTTCTTATATCCGCTGAATGACTTCTCCGAAATCCTTCCGTTCAGCACAATAATGTCAGAGCCCGATTTTTTTAAAGTCGCTGTAAGTACAGGCCATAGTTCGGTCTCAATAGTCACAAACAGGTCAGGCCGCAGTAACCTGACCACTCTTCCCACACAAAAACCTGTGTCAACAGGAATATACATTGTCCGATCGGCCTCAGGGAAGTTTTTTCTGGCAATTGCCTGACCGGTATACGTGGTAGTGGACAGTGTAATTTTTTTGTCTGGAAATTCCTTTTTCAGCGCCTTTAAAAAGGGAAGACAGGCAATCACTTCTCCTACAGAAACGGCATGGACCCATATGTCGGTCTTGCCGTATACGGCCAGGCCAAAACGTTCTCTTATGAAAGCTGATTTATCGTCAGGCCCCTTCTTCAACAGAATCCATGGCGAGTAAAGCAATACAGCAATTGCAGATAATACATTATATAAATGCAGCATCATATGCGACCTACCATCGGGCCAGCTCTCCGATCATATCTGCCACCCTGACAGAGGGTTTTCTGTCTTTCATTATCTCCCTGATTTTATCCAGGCCATTGATCATCTCATTTCTGTATGTCTCATCATCTATTATTCTCTTCAATTCATCATATATGTTATCTGCACTGGCATCTTCCTGAAGCAGTTCCTTAACGACCTCTTTATCGGACAGGATATTCACAAGGGAAATAAATCTCACCAGTGACATTCTTTTTCCAATGAAGTACGTAACAGGGGACACTTTGTAAAATACAACCATGGGCGTACGCACAAGGGCAGTCTGCAGGGTAGCGGTTCCGGACGCAACAGCCGCGGCCTCTGAACAGGCAAGGGCCTCAACTGTCCTGTCATACACAATCCTGATATAGTCCGGAACCCTGATATTAAGATCGGTTCCTGATAAGAGAGGAACGAGAACCTGAATATCAGGAAATTTATTTTGAAACTTATGTGCTACTTCAATTATGGTGGACAGGTGTTTATTAATTTCATTCGGTCTGCTTCCCGGAAGTATCGTAATAACCCTTTTTGCAGGGTCGATATCAAGACCTTTTTTTATATCCTCTTTAGACTGCTGAATATTGATATTCTCAGCAACAGGGTGTCCTACAAATTCACAAACAAGACCTGTGTGTTTGTAATAGTCAACTTCAAAAGGAAAGAGCACTGCCATCGTATGGACCAGTGAAGCTATCTTCTTTACTCTCCCCTTGCGCCATGCCCATACCTGGGGACTTACATAATATAAGATGGGAATACCAAGTGATCTGGCTTTTTTTGCAAGGGCAATATTGAAATCAGGGTAGTCGATGAGTACAAGGACATCCGGTTTCCTGTTAATCAGGGCTGATGTTGCTTTTCTGAATGTCCGTTTGATTTCAAATAAATGATTGAGGACCTCTGATATCCCCAGAACATGAGAGATCGGCGCCAGTAAAGACACGCCTTCCTCTTTCATCCTGGGACCGCCTATGCCGAAAATTTCTATATCCGGCCAGTTCTTCTTAAGCTGCCTGCTGAGCAAAGCGCCATAGAGCTCTCCCGAGGCTTCGCCGGCGCTTATCATGACCTTTTTTGACACCAGTTACGATATCATTATTTAAATGCTTAATTCAATGAAGACGGATTTGGTAAATGACCAATGTCAAAACTCCAATGCCAATTGAATGTCAAGCGTATAAATGTCAATAAAAAATATGCACCCTGAATGCGATTTATTTTTAATCTAGTCATTTGAAATTTGGAATTCAATTGACATTGAA
>CAMYJJ010000115.1 GCA_947258735.1 Thermodesulfovibrionia bacterium
ACCAACGGTGGCAGGTCTTCTTTTATTACCGTCCAGACAATCTCAAGATTGACACCAAAATACTCGTGTATAAGTTTATTTCTCATCCCTGCCATTCTTTTCCAGGGAACTTCCTGAGACTGTGTTTTAAGATTATCCGGGATTTTTCGCGAAGCTTCTCCAAGAACTTCCAGACTTCGTATGACTGCATTGACTGTCTATTTGTCTTTCGAGAATTCATCAAAAGTCATTTCCACTGTAAATTCGATAGCCTCATTTATAGAATTCAGGATGTCATTAAGGTAATCCGTATAGTCACGATTCTTCATATAGCAACAAGTTCGTTCAATATATATTTGCCTATAACGGGCTTCAATGCCTTTTTGGTCACAAGATAAACTTTCAGACCTGTTATTTCCTCCAGTTTCTCTTCCAATTCCAGAAACTTGAAAAAACCTATTGGCTTTTCCAGTTCAACAAGCACATCAATATCACTTCCCTCGGTTTGTTCACCCCTGACATATGAGCCGAATATCCCGATAGTCCTAACACCGTATGTATCTTGCAGGTTTTTTTTATGGCTTCGTATACTTTCCTTTATTTCATTAATCGATCTCATAGTAAACCTCTGTAACCTTCTCATTATAATCAATTTTATCTTTTTTTAAAGTTGTTTTCATTTTTTTAAAACCAGGGCACAGCTTCTACAGTCAAGAATATATGGGCGACAATAGATTTAATAAACTGATATGTGGGGAAGTAATACAATACGCCCTATAGACAGGGCCGTCTATGAGATTCCCGGTGCTTCAGCCAGATGCATTGATACTGCCTTGGAAGAACCGGGCTCTTCCATGGTAATGCCATAAATGTAGTCAGCCGCTTCCATAGTACGCCTGTTGTGAGTGATCGTTATGAACTGGATATTCTTAGCCAGCTCACGCAGCAGGTGAATAAACCTGTCCGTATTTGATTCATCCAGAGGTGCATCAACCTCATCAAGCAGGCAGAGAGGGGTGGGTTTTATCATAAATCCGGCAAACAGCAATGATAAGGCGGTAAGCGCCTTTTCACCGCCTGAAAGGAGCATCAGGTTCTGCAGTCTCTTGCCGGGAGGCTGGGCGACGATTTCTATACCTGCCTCCAGTATGCTGCCTTCTGTTAACTGCAGCTCTGCCCTTCCCTTTCCGAAAAGCATGGTAAATACTTCCTTGAACTTCTCATTCAACTGTTCAAAGGCCTCCTCAAGACGGCTCTTTGTGGTCCTGTTTATTTTCTGTATGGTGCTTTCAAGGTCAGAGATCGACTGCATCAGATCATCATGCTGTTTTGTCAGGAATTCGTATCTTGACTTCAACTCTTCATATTCATCAAGGGTCCCCATGCTGACAGGACCGATGGATGTGAGCTTGTCTTTGAGCCGGGGCAGTTCTTCCTCTTCATCATCTTCCACTTCCACAGGGATCTCGGCAGTCTCAAGCTCAATCTGATATGTCTTATTGATATCTTCAATGAGGTAGTTAAGCTTCATGGACTGCTCCATCTTTTTCATCTCAACCTGGGCCAGCTCACCTCTTACTGCTTCAAGGTCAGATGACAGCTCCTTTGCCTGTTTTTCGATCAGGGCAAGCTCTGCTGTCTTAGATTCAAGTATCTCATTTACGTCCGCTGCCTCTGATCTCAGTTCGCCTGATTTGAGGATCTTTGTCTTTAACGTGTTCTCCTTCTCAACTACTTCATGCTCTTTCGTGCTGATCGCGTTTTCAATTTCAAGACGTTCGGTATGCATCTGCTGTTTTTTCCGGTCAATCTCGGCAATTTCTTCATGTAATCTGCTTATCTCCCTTGTTACAGAGGACATCTTCTCGCTGGAAGCAGCAAGGTTAAGCTGTATTTCGGTCAGACCTTTTCTCAGCACCTCAATTGATTCTCTTTTTTCTGAAATAATATTTCGGGTAATCCTTATCCGCTCTTCTATCTGCTGCTTTTCCGTTTCCAGAGACCGGGACACTGTTTCTTTTTCCTTAAGGCCGCTTTCCAGCGTTTCCTTTTCCCTGTGATCATCAGATATCTCATGAGAGATGAACTCAAACTTCTTTTGAAGACGGGAATTTTCGGTTTCAAGATTTTCTGTTTTGACTTTAAGTTCGTGGCAATATTTTTCCTGGCCTGATATTTTTCCGTCCAGAGATATGATCTCATTATCCAGTCGGAGTATTTCCTCTTTTAAGGCAGCCACGGATCGTTCATTTTCTCCGATCAATTCCTTCCTGGATAGTATGTCCTTTGCAAGTTCCTTGATCATACGCTTGATTTTTAAAACACCTTTATCAGTTCCTCCGAAGACCATGCCGGAGGGTTCAAGGACCTCGCCTTCAAGCGTCACAAAACAGGGAGTTGTGCGGCCGGACTGATTATCGGATTTCTCCAGAAGAGATATGGCCGTATTAAGATTGTCCACAAGAATTACATCATTGAGTAACGCTGAGGCTATCTTTCCATAGGTTTCTCTTACTTTGGTAAACTTTGTGATTTCACCTATCACACCGCTATTGTTCATTTCATCGGATAAGGGACTCTGCGAAGAGAAGTTTCCTGACGGGTTGACTGCGATAAAACCGCTCCGCTTGGCGTTATGCTCTTTAATGAGACCAAGGGCCTTTATGACTTCCTGGTGGTCTTCGACCACTGCTGCACTCAGCTTATCACCGAGTATGGCTTCAAGCGCGGTCTCATATTCCTTCGGGGTTTCAAATATATCAGCTACCCGGCAGAGGGTCTTTATGCCTTCATCAAGGGATTTCATCTGGGTCTTGTCCATCTCCTGCAGGGATTCCAGCCTTGAACTCATTGCAGCCAGACCCTCCCTGGCACTGTATAGCGATTCCTCATCTGATGACAGTTTTGATCTCCTGGCCTGAAGATCTTCTACCCGTGCATCCCTGCCCTTTTTTAAATCAGCCAGTTCTGTTTCCACCTTTGCATATTCATTCTTTGTCTGATCAAAAGTTGAGTTTAGTGAAAATAGATGTTCATTCAGGGAGCTAATGTCGTCAGAGTTCTTTTCAGCCTTACGGCTGATATTTTCGATACTGACTGAAATCTGTGACATTTCATTTTTTATATTGCTTATCTCTTCTGCTTTCAGGAAAAGATTTTTTCTCAGCTCTTCTATCTCACCCTCAGAGGCTGTCACTTCATTTTCTGATGCCGTAAAAACAGTCTTTCTCTCATCAAGAATTTCCTGAAGATTGGAAAGTTCAAGCCCTATTTCTTTTTCCTCAGCGGTTATCCTTTGCAGAGACAGGTTATCAGTTTCCTTTTCTGTATCAAGATCCCTGTCCTGTTTTAACAAAGTCTCATGACGTTCTCTCAGGTTTTCACAGTCGCTTTTCAGAAGGGCTATCTTGCCTTCATCTTCCATCACCTGTTTTTCAAGATCATACAGTCCGTTTCTGACCCCGGCAAGGAGCCTTTCCTGTTCAATACAGAGCCGCTTCTTCTCTTCAATAAGTGAATCCGTAGCATGAACATGTGCAGATATTTCCGCCTCCCTGGATTTACATGCATTTTCGGAATCGGTAAGGGCTGCTATGCCGTCTGTCATGTTATTGAAATCACGTTTGGCAATTCTTATTTCTATATCTTTTATGGTGTCAAAAAGTTTTTTGTACCGTTCGGCTTTCCTTGCATGTCTGTCAATGGTATTGATCTGTCTCTTGACTTCGGCGACTATGTCCTGCAACCTCTGCATGTTGGACTTGGATGAGGCCAGTTTATTGATGGCCTCCTGTTTTCTTACTTTATATTTCATCACCCCGGCCACTTCTTCAATCAGGAACCTGCGGTCTATGGGTTTGGAAT
This sequence comes from Thermodesulfovibrionia bacterium, assembly GCA_947258735.1. The sequence continues at coordinate 3,844 of CAMYJJ010000115.1, forward strand.
TTACAATATCACCGATCCGTCCCTGTTCGAGAATCGAGTATGCCTTCAGCTCCAGACCTGTATCAAGAAACATGTTTTTGATGTCCTTGAGTCTGCAGGGAACTTTGTTCATCAGGTAGTCACTCTCGCCTGAACGGTAGAGCCTCCGCGTGACTGAAATCTCGGTCATTTTCTTTTTATCACCATTGCCAGATCCATTGGAACTGTTATCGATTATATCTGAGAGGACAAGGGTCACTTCAGCCATACCCTTTGTTTTCTGTGTTGCAGAACCGGCAAAAATCACATCTTCCATTTTCCCGCCACGCAGACTTTTAGCGCTCTGTTCACCAAGCACCCATTTAAAGGCATCAACAATATTGCTCTTGCCGCAGCCGTTCGGGCCGACAATTGCGGTTGTGCCGGGGTGAAACTTAAAAACAGACCTGCTGGCAAATGATTTAAAACCGACCATCTCAATTCTTTCAATGCGCATTACATTATTCCTCTTTATTTGAGTTTAAATACCAGGTTTCATATTAATTCGTCTGTCTGTCATTCCCGCAGCCTGCCTGTCCGGCAGGCAATTCCGGTATGACAACCTTACTAACTTTATACACAATTGATTCAACCGCTTCAATTGAACGATCAATACAACTAAATATAGGTACTCTCTAAATAAAACCACCTATATAGTGTGTTTTCTACTCCAGATAATATATACCATTGCAGCATTTCTATCAAGAAAAAACTTCATTTAAACGGGGACAATTGATTTAATTAGAATAATTAAGGAGTTAAGATGAGCAGGATTATGAATAAACACCCCACCCGGACCAGGGGACCAGTAGTCATAAGAAAAAAAAGATTTCACGATCAATTGGAATATATTATTCACCTGGAATTGATCCTGACGGAAGACGGTATTACAACATGATATCGTGATGAAGTGAAATATAATCAGAAATACTAGGTTGAGAATATTGGAAAGGATATAAATGAGAGACGTTAAAGGATGGGATATCCGGTCACACTATTTTCTTCTCTGATGTTTGGTCCTCTTGAGCAGTTTTCTGTGTTTATGCTTGCTCATCTTCTTCTTGCGCCACTTAACGACATTACCCATTCAATTACCTCCTGTTCTGTAAATTTATACGTATATCATAAAAATCACTGCACTTCATGATAAAAACAATCTCATATTGTGCATCATCACGATTATTTTTTCCAGTTAAAAATAATATTACTTCCTGGAAACAGATGTGTATTCAGTTGCCTGATGCATAAAAGCTTCTAACTGAATACCGGTGCAGGTAGCTTCAACACCGTCATATGATGCACTTAAGGTTGGAATTCCCCAGTCCTCTTTAAGGCCTTTTAAAAGTGCGCTCACTATCGTGCCAGGCATGCAGCCAAAAGGCATGGCACTGATTATACCAGAAGCGCCTTTTTTTACATAGTCAACCGCCTTTCCCATACTCAGGACGGTTTCGCCTTCAAAAGAATCATCAAGATAGGGAGCGGCATTTTTTAACAGCTGCCTGGTAGAAGGTTCATGAACTGTCTTTAAAAAACCCTCAAACGGCGCCGAAAACTTTTTATCAATTCCTTTCTGAACATGGGTAGTAATCATTGTCTTCAAAATATCGGTAATGATCTTTTTGGACGGGGAACTGTTTCTGAGCCTGACCATGGATTTCCTGAGGGCCATCTGGTTTATATAATAGACCCACTCCTCAAGAGGGGCAAGCCATACTTCACCGCCAAGCGCTTCTACATGCCGCACAATATTTTCATTTGCAAATCTGTTATGCCGGACAAATATCTCGCCTATAATTCCTATAAGAGGTTTCTTCTCTTTACTTCTTGGAATGGCGGCAAACGACCTTTTCATGTCACGGGTCAGTTCCATCATTAAATTGCTGTTGGTGATCAGGGTCTCATATATCTTTAACAGATATTTTTTATATGCTTCGTCAGTCTCACCCTTATTGATTTCATAGGGTCTTGTTTCATGAAGACACTTCATTAAAAGGTCTGTTGCAATAATTCCCCGCCAGGCCTGTTTGGTAAAGTCAGAGCCAACAACTCCCAGGTCACTGTAAAAGGACTCATCCTGATTTGGCGAGTGCACGGGGACGTTCGGGTACCCGATCTCATCGAGCACAAGCCTCTGCAGGACATTGTACTGGCCAAACCGGCAGGGCCCTGCTCCCGAAGGCATAAAAAACACTGACCTGTCAGGATCAAAATCATCTGAAAGGGCTTTTTTAACCATATCACCTGTAGTGATGGCACAGGGATAACACTCCTTGCCGGACACATATTTCCTTCCGAGTTTAACAGAGTCTGAATCCGGGGTGTCCATTACCTCTGCATCCAGTCCGCATGTCTTAAAGGCTGCTGCGAGTGCAAAGGCATGATCTGACATTCTGGGAATATATACTATCTTGTTGCTGGTGCTTTTATTAATAGTGTGGATCAAGAGTTTCTTTGCATCATTTACCGGAGTTTCATCTCTGCTGCCGATACTGTCAAGAAAGGCCTCACAACGGGTTATGACACCGGCGTCTGCGCTGTGCTCATCTATCTCTATCTGCAGGAAAGGTTTGTCTGACATTGTTTCCTGAAAGAACCGCTGTATGAATGAGTCAGGACCACATGAAAAATTCCCTATATATAAGGCATACAGCTTCGGATTGCTCCTGATAATCTCGGCAGCCTTCAGTATACTTTGACCTGACCTCCAGTACATATTGTCCCAGGTCTCTGAAATATCAATTACTTCAAGAGGCAGGTAATCCATCGGAATGGAAAACACGCCCATGGATGCCAGTTTTTTCGGGATCTCAAGATTGATGCCGGGATCAAATGCATTATATGACCGGCCGGTTATCACTATCGACTTCTCAGGCACATTTTCAAGAACCTGTCTGCCGCGCTTTTTAATTGAAGAGATAAATTCCTTCTGGTTCTTCTCTGATATCTTTAAAGCATTTTTTATGGCGCTTTTTGAAATGTTATACGGTCTGAGGGACTTGTATAATTCATTTATTATATAGCCCTCTCCCCGTTCCATATTGATAATGGGAACAAGAAAATGCTCCTTGCCAAAAGCAGTCCCTGCAATGTACGGCATTGTCTGGGCATAGGGGCAGGCAAAGCTGCGCAGACTTTCGCTGTCAGGATTAAAATTAATAAAACTCGGCATGAAGATGGCATCGACATCTTTTTCAAGTAAGTCCCTGATGTGTCCGTGAGCAACTTTATGAGGAAAACAGCTTTCCGCCAGTATACTCTCCAGGCCCTTGCTGATAACCTGTCTGTTTGTGCTGTCAGACAGGACGACTTCAAACCCCAGCTCCCATAAAAGCGTACTCCATAATGGCAGATAATCATGAAAGAAAAATATCCTCGGAATACCGATGCGTTTCACTTTTTTGCCATTTCCGTTTCCGTTTCTTTCTGCGGCAAATGCCATTGCATAGTCACAGTTGCTCTTTGTCAGCAACGCCTCACGCTCGGCAAACAGATCAGGCAGTCCCTGTTCATCACTGCCGTTTTTCTTACGCTTTACATCATATTTTTCACACCTGCTGCCATAAAACAGAGGGTGCTCTTCCCCCTCGATCTTCACTCTGTTAATCTCACAAAGATTATCACACCCCTTGCATTCAAATGACTTAATGGAATACTTTCTGCTGGACAGATCAAAGCCCTTGAAGGTCGATATCCGGTGTCCGGTGTCCGGTGTCCGTAGGCTGTTTTTGCCGTTGTCCTTTCCTGACTCCTGCTTTCCGTTGTCCTTCCCTGACTCCTGATTTTGCATATACTTTTTGACAATAATTGCCATACCAATGGCGCCCGTGACATCATGATGGGGGGGGACAATAATTTGCCTGTCAAGGTACTTTTCAAATGCAGCAACAACAGCCTTGTTAAAGGCCGTGCCTCCCTGGAAAAATATTTTCTCTCCGATCTTCCTGTCACTGACCACCCTGTTTATATAATTTTGAACAATGGAATAAGAAAGTCCTGAAACAAGGTCAGACTTGGGAGCGCCTCTCTGCTGTCTGGATAAAAGAGAGTTCTCCATAAACACCGTACATCTTTCTCCGAGTGAGCAGGGTTATTCGGAATCAAAGGCAGTCCTGGCAAAATCGTTTTTCACTGACATGTTCAGTTTTTCAGCCTGCTCCTCAAGAAATGATCCAGTCCCCGCGGCACAGGCCTTGTTCATTTCAAAGTCAACGATAATGCCGTCCTTAATCGATATATACTTTGAGTCCTGTCCTCCGATCTCAAAGATCGTGTCAACATCAGGATCGATATCAGCAGCTGCCCTTGCCTGGGCGGTTATTTCATTTTTCACTATATCTGCACCAACAAAATCAGCAATCATGTACCTGCCCGAACCTGTCGTTCCTACACCGAGGATGTTGACCCTGTCTCCAATTTCTTTTCCCATCTCACCAAGTCCCTGCATGACTGCTTCGATCGGTCTGCCTGCAGTCATAAGATATCTCTTTGACAGAAGCCTTCCCTCCTCATCAATAGCAGCAAGGTTAGTGCTTATTGATCCTATATCAATGCCAAGATAGGCATTAACTTTTTCATTTTCCTCCAGCTGGTGAATGTCATAGGAAACCAGATGTCTCTTATCGAACTCTTCCCTGTCGCTGCAGAGCGGTTTGTGTGTCGAACCCTCATCCGTAAGGTTTTCAATATAGCTTTCAAGCCTTGCTACATCAAAGCTGTTCTCAATGCCCAGTTCCATATCTTTCATCACAGCGCCGATTGCAGGCATAACGGCAAAATGTTCCGGTATAATAAGATCTTCAGCAGGCAACACCTCTTTAAAACCTCTTGCTACTCCCTGGTTTGCAGCCACTCCTCCGAGAAAGGCAATCGGAGCCGGCAGATCCATGTTTTTGCATATACTGCCTTTGAAGTTTCTTGCAACAGCAAAACAGAGTCCGGCCACGATGTCTTCAATAGGCGTCGCTATCTGCTGCAGGTGAATCATGTCTGATTTAGCAAACACGCTGCAGCGGCCTGCGATGCGGGGAGGTTTTTCAGATTTAAGGGCAAGTTCACTGAACTCTTCAATACTCAGGTTAAGCCTCTCAGCCTGCTGATCAAGGAATGAGCCTGTACCGGCTGCACATACGGAATTCATCGAAAATTCCTTGACCGTGCCTTTATGAAGAAGCACAAGCTTGGAATCTTCACCGCCCATTTCGATTATCGTCTTAACATGAGGGTATAGTTTTCTCGTAGAGTAACTTAAAGCAACAACTTCATTGACAGGTGATAATTCCAGTGCTTCAGCAATCAGCTTACCCGCAGAACCGGTCACACTCAGAAAA
>CAMYJJ010000116.1 GCA_947258735.1 Thermodesulfovibrionia bacterium
ATCACCTTTCAGTCTGAATTCAGACCCGACAACAGACCCTTCAGGCGAGCAGCAGTTCTTATAGATCATCATAAAGATCTTCAGCCGCTGTTCATTGGAGAGGGCCTTAAAGATTCTGGAATAGTTCGATAGTTTCATTATATTAGAATAATCTAAATAATTCTCTTTGTCAAGTTTTTTAACCGGCTATTGATAGCATTTGTACGAAATATGTATTCAGATAGCGCATCAATCATCTGTTTTTAAATAACTGCCTACATGCATGAAAAGGCAATTAATTTTTATCTTGACAGGTACTCATATGTGTGATAATTATCTACTATGGGAAAGAGAGGGAGCACCTTAGTATATATATTTGCAATTATCTAATCATATAGAAAATAGTTGTTTCCGGATAAAGCCAACCCCACTTGAACAAAGGGGACGGAAAGCAAAGGGTCTTAGTTACTCTATTAAGACAGCCGGGCTGCCAAAGGAAGATTAATTTCAGGCATGCCCGGCTTTTTTTATTAACCCAGCAAAGGGAACCTGTTTACAAGTTTATCTAAGGTTCGCGTAATACTGTTGAAGGAGTTGATAACGGCAGAGGGTAACATAATACCACGTTAGAACAGGCGTGTTTTCGTGGAATGAACATTTGAAAGGAGGGAACATAATGTCTGATATATCGATTAACAAAGTATACGTCATCTCATTGCTTCTCATGGTATTTCTGATTCCGGGTCTGTCAGATGGTGCGTGTAATGCTGACCCGGCCGGTACGTATATTGAGGCAGAGAATTTCACAGATACCATAGTACAGGGAGGTACGTATACACCATCAACTGCAGATACAGGATTTTTAGGTGACGCTTATCTATTGGCAGGAACCAGCAGCACATCATCCAGTTGTCCATCGACGTCTGAAGGCAAAAAGTATGAACTGTTTTTTCCTGAAACAGGAATCTACAAGGTATGGATACGGGGGAAGTCCTCAGGAGGCACGTCTGACTCGGTGTTTATCGGGGTGGATGGTCAGTGTGTAGGGGCATTAAACCATAACAGGGTGCATGGACAGTGGCTATGGTCAAACAGTATACAAAACACGTCACCAACGGGCAACAATACCATCTCTATTGAATACGGTAGGCACACATGAGATAAATGTATGGATACGGGAGAGCGGGCATAAACTTGATGCCATATATATCACAAAGGGAACGGAGACGCCTACGGATGGTTCCAAGCAAAAAGAGATTAATCCAACCGATTGTGAAGAGGAGATCTGTAACAATAACATCGATGATGACGGCGATAATGACATTGATTGTGATGATGGGGACTGCGATGGAGATCCTGCGTGTATAACGGGCCAGCCGAAGACCACCGAGGTGCATGTTGATCTGATGTCCAACCAGATACACATCGTGGGTGATAACATCGAACCGGACATGGGTTTAGTGACAACGCTCGGCGAATTCCCGGAATCACTGATCTGTGGTATACCCAACAGCATGTCATTAACCTGCGCACTGCCCGAAGGCATCACCCCCGGAGATTATCGTCTGAGGGTAGAGGCACTTGATGGGAAGTACGATGAGTACGACTTGACTATAGCGAATGATTTAACCGATGCACTGTGTGCACTATACAGGGCAAACGGAAACCCCCTGCCGGGATGTTATGAAATTGGCGAATTGGGCCCCGCGGGCGGAATCGTGTTTTATATCACTGATGGTGGATTCCACGGCCTAGCGGCCGATTATGAAGACTTGAGCTCAGATTCACAATGGGGATGTTATGAATCAGAGATAACGGGAGCCGATGGAACCGCAGTGGGTACAGGCGAACAAAACACGGCAGACATTATAGAACAGGGGTGCACTGGCACTGACTCCTCGCCGTCTGCAGCTGAAGTAGCGTATGCACCAGGCTGGTTTTTGCCATCAAAAGATGAGTTGAATGAATTGTACCTGCAAAGAGCCGTTGTGGGCGGTTTATCTAGTGACTACTACTGGAGTTCGTCGGAGGGCAGTAGCAGCGGCGCGTGGGCCCAGAACTTCACCAATGGCGTCCAGTCCAGCAGCAGTAAGAACCTCACGCTCAGAGTGCGTGCTGTTCGGAGCTTTTAACTATTTAGCTATTTAACTATTTAAATTTATCGCGAAGCGGTCGATTTTTTTATGGTGCTGTATTACGACTTACCCGTTTACCGGGATACGTATAAACTGATTCTGGAGATTTTTGAAGTGACGAAAGATTTTCCGATAGAATATAAGTATACCCTGGGGCAGGACATAAAACGTGACGCTCTGCAGCTGGTCAGAAGTATTTACAGGGCCAATAAAACGGCACATATAAAAGAGCGGAAACATTCATGGATGAGTTTGAGCTGCTCAAACTGGAAATACGCCTGTGCAGTGATATGAGAGTACTGACCTGAAAAAAACAGGCTGTGCTGAGTATGCTCATGGACGGCATCGGCAGACAGGTTACCGGCTGGCGTAATGCCAGCGGGTTAATAATGAATATCTGACGTTATTTAATCTAATCTTGAGCTCTCGCGTGATACAACAGATAAAAAAATATATAAAAATATGCAGTATTACCACGAAATATGTATTACTAAATAGAAGCAATACATATTGTCACTTTGTCTGGGATTCTGCATTTATTCAAAACAATGGAGATGTTTTCAGTTGTTTTCAATTAAAGCCAGGAATAATCGGTAATATTTACCGTAAAGATTTATCAAGCATGTGGAAAAATGGGATAAAACTGAAAATGTTCCGACTTATGACATTATACAAATGCTTATATTGTGATCAGGTATGCAAAATTTTATCAAAGAAACAAAGAGAAGAGACCGTTCATCATTTATCTGGTCTCAAACATCCCAAAACTGTATGGATTCGCTATGGACGACGTTGTAACCTGCGTTGCATAATGTGCTCTCAAGATCATCACTCCAAAATTTCTATTGATAGCGATGTCATGAAACGTAACATCGATTGGAGCAAAGTTGAAAATATTATGCTTGAAGGGGGAGAAATATTAGCCATGAAAAATGCCAAAGAATTTTATCTGTGGCTAACAAAAACATTAAACAAAAAGGTAAATATAATAACTAACGGGACATTAATCGATAATGAATGGGCTGAGCATTTAGTGAATGGATCGAAAGAGATAGCAATATCCGTGAATGCGGCGACAAAAGAAACTCACGAGGCTGTCAATATAGGATCTGACTTCACCAAGGTTATAAATAATATTAGAATGCTGATAGAAAAAAGAAATTGTTTAAATCTGGATACAAGAATTATATACAAATACACTATCATACCGAAAAATATACATGAAATTGCTGAAGCAATAAACTTTGCCGACAGCCTGGGTTGCAGCAAAATCCATTATGGTTACTCCGGATTAATCCCTTCGTTCCTGAAAGAAAATACTGTATTTAGGGAAAGGATAAAAAAAAGGTTGGATCGTTTTATGAATGCCAAGATGAAAATCGAGGTGGATGGAAAGACATTAGGACAATTAGGGCTTATAGAAAGACGCTATTAACTGGAAGGCCGGTCGTAAGCTTCCCTATTTAGTTGACACTTCTAAATTAGAGTTTTCGGCATATTGTTTCATGTATTCTGCTGGTGTAAGATCAGCAAGTGAATCATGAGGACGTTCCTCATTATAGCGTATCATCCACCAGTATGTTTATTCCCTTACCTCTTCTAAATCCCTGAACAGATACACAATAAACTACCCCGCCGCAAGCGGCGGGGAATAGGACCCCAAGGGATTTAAATGATTGGAAGTCAAATTATTATTGAAAATATATCTGACTTATGGTGCGATAATAATATTTATCGCGTTATCTGTAGTATCCATTATTGTGCTACAAGATCGGCCATTCATACATGTAGGGACGGGGTAACTCCGTCCCTGTCCGCTTTGTAGCGTAATTTCTACAAAACTAAAGCATTTTACAGTAAGATTCGATATATAATGAGATACAAAGATAATTGAGTCATTGTTTCTGTTATTAAGAAACTATTATAATCACCTGTCAATGAGTGCTCTCTGTGGTCAGCCAGGAAATTCAAGGTACGGTCTGATGTTAGTTTGCTATATGAGAGTCTCCCTTGCCTTACACTGTGAATGGATATGAAAAGAGAAAAAATCAGGTTGCTTATAACAGACCTTGACCACCCTGTTGTCCCGAACACACTGGAGAGTTTAAGAAATAATTCTGAATGTGAGTTTTATATTGTGGGAACCGATACAAATGAAGATGCCATTGGTTTTTCTTGGGCTGATCGTCAATACACTGTTCCGCATGCATCTGACGCGGAATATATAAAAAAACTTAAAGACATCTGCCGGAAAGAACACATTGACCTTGTCATACCCTGGTCGGATGCCGAAGTTGAAGTTATATCCCGTGCCTCATCAGATTTTAAAAACAATGGTGTTGCTCTTCTCTGCGGATCATATCAATCAATACGGCTTGCGGGCGACAAAAAGAATTTACTTGAGAAGCTGAAGGAAACGGATATCCCCTGTCCTGAATTTGAATCGGCTTCATCAGCTGATGATATTGAAAAGGCTGCTGTACGACTCGGATATCCAGGGAAAAAAGTGATAGTAAAACCCCGGAATTCTCACGGGGGACGGGGCATATGGATCCTGGATTCAGAAATACAGCTGCTGCAGAAACATCCTGCACAGCACTTGCCGCTTCAGGCGTTTCTGTCAGTTATTAACGAGGCACAGAGACTGAAAAAAAACATACCCGAGTATCTTGTGATGCAATTTCTGCCCGGTGAAGACTACAGTGTAGATGTTCTTGCCGACAGGGGCATGCCGGTTTATATTATACCCCGCTGCAGAATAAAGGCCGTAGAAGGTGCATCTCAAAGAGGGGAAATCACTAACAACCCTGTAGTAAGCGCTATTGTGAAAAAGATCGTGAGGATGTTTGATCTTCATCTCAATGTAAATATTCAATTAAGATACTCCCTTACCGATGGGGGCAGTCCGTCTGTGTATGAAGTGAACCCTCGAATATCCGGTTCTATCGTTACCAACAATGGAGCTGGAGCTGATCTGTTATACTACGGCATACGACTGGCCCTCGGGAGGGAACTACCAAAAGCAGAAACACTGAAGGTGCAACGCACAGGATTTGTGCGGTACTGGACTGAGAAATATATAAAAAGTAATGAGAGAGTTTTGATTTAGTAAAGAATGTACCTCAGTCCATCATATGAGGATAATGGTAGCCGACAGGTACATGTTATCTGATCTGGAAAGAGAGATATATACATAAAACGAGCAATTCTTATAGGTGCCGGCGGTTGGGCAAGGGAACACTGGATTGATATGGTGCTGCCTTCCTTTCAGGACAGGTTAAGAATTACAGATTTGGTCGACAGCGATGAAATTGCCCTGAACCAGTCAGGCGACATACTGAACGTACCCGGTGCTCACCGTTTTTCCCGTATGGAAGATGCCCTTGAGCAGAGTAATGCTGAATTCTGCATTATAGTTGTGCCTCCGGAATATCACAAGCAGGCTGTACTGCTGACTGTTAAAAAAAATCTGCACATACTTTCTGAAAAACCGATTGCCTTTTCACTTGAAGACACCCACGCAATCTATGACGCAGTAACAGGCAGCTCATTAAAGATGGCTGTTACACAGAACTACCGGTATGAAGCCCCGGTTATGACTCTCAGTGAGACCCTGAAAAAAGGGAAGCTCGGACAGCTGGACTATCTGATAAGCCGTTATGCATCTGACTATCGCTTACCCGGTTCCTGGGAAGTGGGCATGGTCCATAAGATGGAAAATCCTCTCCTGCTTGAAGGTTCAATCCATCACTTCGACATGCTTCGTAACCTGTCAGGCGGAGATTGCGAATCCATTATGGGCTTAAGCTGGAACCCGTCATGGTCTTCATTTGACGGCAATTCCAGTGGGTTGTTTTTAATGCAGATGAGTAACGGAGTTAAAGCTCTTTATGAAGGGGCATCATCTGCGGCCGGTATTACGAACAGGTGGCATCAGGAATTGTACAGGGCCGAATGTGAAAAAGGGTCAGTTATTGTCGATAATGACAGGACAGTGCGTCTGTTCCGGCGCAGTAAAACGGGACAGCTGATCACAGAAGAACTTCCCCTGGCTGAAGCGCCTCCTACCGGACATCACAGGATACTTGATGATTTTCTGAACTGGCTCGATGGAGGAGATCCGCCTGAAACCGGTTTGCAGGATAATATAAAAAGCTCTGCAATGGTTTTTGCTGCAATAGATGCATCGGCACAAGTGAATCGGACGGTTAATGTGAAAGACTATTTACCTGCATCTTTTGAAGGCAATCAATTATGATCAATAATGACGTATCCCGGAAAAAAAGAATAACCACTCCTCTGTATAAGGCAAAATGTCTCGGCCTTCGTCTGGGATTCCAGGACCTGTATCTGAAGCTTGAAGGAAAGAACCAGACAGGTACTCACAAGGACAGGGCGGCATTTGACATAGTAAGGGATGCAATAAGCAATGGTCATCCGGGGATAACGGCAGGGACCTGCGGCAACCTCGGTGTCTCACTGGCGTATTTCTGTCACCTCTACGAACTTCCCTGCCACATATTCATTCCCGATCACTATTCAGGGAAAAGGTCTCATGAAATAGCAGATTTTGGATCGGACATAACCTGCGTTAATGGTAGCTATGAAAAAGCCGTTGAAGAAAGCAATAAATGGGCTTCGGCTCACGGTTATTATGATGCAAATCCAAACAACAAAGGCGGGAGTGTTGCCATGAGGGCATTTCAACAAATAGCATTTGAAATTATAGAGTCATTGGCCGGGGCACCTTATTCGGTATGGATCCCTGTTGGAAACGGCACAACTCTGTCCGGTATTTTTCAGGGATTTCAGATGAAGGGTTACTGCCCCCGGCTTGGGGCTGTCGGCAGCTTTGGCAATACTGCTGCAATATCCAGTATCAATGCCGGCACCTCTGTTGAACTTCCGCCTGGAAGCATCACTGAATCGGAGATTAATGAAGTTTTAGCCAGCTACAGGTCATATCATGACAACGAGGCAATAACAGCAATGAAACGTGCAGGAGGATGGGTACATGAGGCCCGTGATTCGGAACTTATAGAAGCTTCGGAACTGCTTTTTACCTGTGAAGGAATATCAACATTCCCGACATCGGCAGCGGCCATTGCCGGTTTCAAGGCAGCTGATCATGAAGAAGTGATGAGAAATGCTGTACACGTCATATTAGTAACAGCCTGAACCTTTCGCTTATGGATTATATTATTATATGAACCAGTTATTTGGCATTCAGACATCAACGAGGGACATCTCTTCGGATAATATCAGTTTTGACGGCTCCGAACCAGTTCCTGCGCCATCCGGTGCTGACTGTGCATCCGGTCAGGTCCGGATCTTTGTCCAGCCTCATACGCAATTTCAGACCTTTTTTTCACCCCGATACAATATATATGCATATATCTGGGGAATTCCGGTTCATCCTGAAATTTCACAATCTGAAATCCTGCAATGGAGTGTAAATGCAATCGTAGAAAAACGCTATGAACGTTTCAGGGAACTGATCGGAACCTTTGTTATCGTGATAGACGAGCCGGAAAAAGAACGGATATCTTTTGTTACAGATATACTCGGTATCCGCCCTATGTTTCATGGAAATTACAACGGCCGTATTGTATTCGGCAGCAGTGTATGGCCTTTGTACAAGGCAGGATTTAGTTCAGGAGATATTGACTATGATTCAGTCAGCTCATGGATTGCCTATAAATTCAACTGCACTGACGGGTCCCTTTTTACTGACCTTCACCGTTTACCGCCCGGTTCAGTATTTTCACATCAGAATGGAACATATACTACTACTCCTTATGCAGAATTCAAAGCCGACCCTGAAACACCCGATATCCGTCAGGTGACCGAAGATATCCACGAGATAGTGTCATCAACTATAAAAATTCTTTTGCATAATCACCCGCGCGTTTGCCTCGCCCTTTCAGGGGGTTATGACAGCAGATACCTTCTTGCCTTGTCACTGGAGTCAGGAATAAAAACCATCGATTGTGCATCCGTCAGTATATCAGAAGCAGAGGAACATATTGCATCTCAAGTTGCAAATAAACTAAATGTCCCTCTTAACATGATTCCTGTATATGGTTCACAATGTGATCTCTACGACCAGTATTTTCATTTTATGGCCGACGGGTTCCCCATTTCCAAGTTTGTCACTCACAGGATTGCGGGGGATTATCCGGGAATACCAATGTTAAATGGTTTCATGGGTGACACCATAATACGGGGGATGCCGGACATATACAAGGACAAGTATGAAACCGAGTGGGAAGGTGACCTCGTTGATATAGTTCAACAGTTAAGAATATTTTTTGACTTTCGAATATTAAAAAAAACGATTGCCGGCAGAATAAAGACAAGGTCGCGCATACCATTGGAAATTGCTGTTCAGAAGGGATCAGAAATTGGAAAAGTATTCAGCTGGCAAAGCCTTTACTTCACACAGCGGTTCTATACCTCCAACAACTTTCTGCAGCATATTGGGCAGACAGAAGCCCTGCTTCCGTATTACAGCTGGCTGCTACTGTCCTATAAAATGAAGTATTCATATAAAATGTTTACGTTTGAAACGTACCGAAATATTTTCGAGAGATATTTCCCGGAGCTGGCAAATATTCCCCATGCCGCAGATGTACATCAAGGTAAGAAAATAAATAGAAACGTATCGGCATGCTCAAAAAAATGGGCTCGCCAGATGTTACCGGTCCTTTGCAGCAATAAATGCCTTTCCATTTTACTCAAGAGGCTCTGCATACCTCTGGATATTGCCGGAATGGCAGGTCTCAGACGATCTGAAAATGCGGTTCGTGAAATCTACAGGTTGTACTTGCTGGAAAAAAGACTGAAAGATGCCGGACTGAATTTTGAGTGGGACAACATATGAGCAACACTGGCTGCACAGGAGGTAGCAATGTCATCCCTTCCTGATCATTTAATTAACCGCAGGCTCTTCCTTAAGTTCATGGCCGGCAGCCCCCTTCTCGCCATGAGTTTAACGGGTTGC
>CAMYJJ010000117.1 GCA_947258735.1 Thermodesulfovibrionia bacterium
ATTACCGCCTGTACTCCTGCAGCTGCAATCATAGACACGTCTCTTGGTCCTTCAAGCGGCTTTAAACTTATCGAATCCCTCTGCCTCAAGTTTCCCAAACTGCCTGTGCTGGTCCTTTCTTTATACAATGAAATGCTCTACGCGGAACGGTGCTTAAGGGCAGGAGCAAAGGGGTATATCATGAAAAAGGAGCCGCCCCATATGATTCTCACTGCACTCAGAACGGTCCTGGATGGTGACATATACATAAGCAGCAAACTCGGCCCGAAACTCGTTAATAAGCTCGTTTCAAAAAGCACCGGTGTGAACAGCTCCACCCTTGAGCGGCTCAGCAACAGGGAGTTTGAAGTGTTCCAGTTTATTGGACAGGGCATGAATACCCGTGACATTGCCGATAACCTGAACCTCAGTATTAAAACGATAGAAACGTATATAGCGCATATCAAGAAAAAGATGGATTTTAAGAACTCCAGAGAATTATTTCTCTATGCCGTACAGTGGTCAATAACTGAAAGAAAGTTTTAATATGTATCCATGTTTCAGTTAATACATCTGTCTGTCTATATATATTATTTATAATCAATTTATTCCCTTTATTTAATCCTTTCTATCAGTAACAATAATCTGTATATGCATAAATGGTGGTCCGGGTTTTCCAATGACCTTATCCGTTCCTTGATTTCTCTTGTTTATATCAGATACCTTAGAATATTGGGTAACTCTCTTCCGGAAAATCTGTATCTTTAATGAACATCATGCTGCCAAACTTACTGAAAAATATAAAAGACGAACATAAAGTACTTATCTTTTCATTCCTGGCCGGTATCATACTCTGGGTAACAGATGCCTTTATTGATGCATATATTTTCTTTGAAGCATCTTTTAAGGACTCCCTCCTGTTTGATGTATCAGGACACGAATTATACTTTCGCATATTTATGCTTTTAGCATTTGTCAGTTTCGCTGTCATAACATCAAAATTCATACAAAAACAGCGGGTATCAAAAGAAAATCTGAATGAGGCAATATCAGCGTTAAAGGCTGAAAAGGCAAAATCAGAGAGCATTCTTGCCTCCATTGGTGACGGAATAAGCGTACAGGACAGGGACTTCAGGATTTTATATCAGAATGAAACGCATAAGAACATGATAGGCGACCATGTGGGTACATACTGCTATGAGGCATACGAAAAAAGAAAATCTGTATGTGAAGGCTGTCCTGTTGCTCAGGCATTCAAAGATGGAACATCCCACAAAACTACAAGAAGCGTACCTGTTGATCAGGGTCTTTTGCATGTCGAGATTACTGCCTCCCCCATAAGAGATTCTGAAGGAAATGTATATGCCGGGATTGAAACCGTCAGAGATATCACTAAACGTATAGAATCCCAGATGCTGCTTTCAGAACAGGCGCGTCTTGCAGAGCTTCGCGCCAGTATCAGTATTGCCCTTACCAGGGGGCAGGGCCTGAATGAGATGCTGCAGCAGTGCTGTGAAGCATTTGTCAATCACCTTGGTGCCGCTTTTGCCCGCATATGGACATTGGATCGAATGACGAAAACGCTCGAGCTTCAGTCAAGCGCCGGCATGTACACCCATATCGATGGAGAGCACAGACGTATCCCTGTGGGGCAGTATAAAATCGGCCTTATCGCTGAGGAAGTAACGCCGCATGTAAGCAACGATCTGATCGGTGATTCCCGTGTTCATAACCAGGAGTGGGTCAAACAGGAAGGAATGAAGGCATTTGCCGGTTATCCGTTGACCATATCTGACGGTGTTATCGGCGTGATGGCGCTGTTCTCCCGGAAACCTCTCTCTGACATAGCATTTCAGTCCCTTAAATCCATATCAGATGAGATAGCCCTCGGGATATTGCGCAATCAGGCAGAAGAGGCCCTCGTTAACAGTGAAGAGAAGTTCAGGACGTTCTTTGAGATGTCTCCGGTGGGAATAATTATTAACCCCCTGTTATCAGCTGATACTCACAATTTAAATAACGCATTGGAACATGCAATGTACAATAAGGCGTTTCTGAGCTTTTTTGGATACAAAGATAAAGAATTAAAACAGAAGAGCGTTGCTGATCTCTCCGTACCTGATGATTTGACCGAAAACAGCAAACTTATGATTGAACTGCTTCAGGGGAAGCGGCAGAGCTATCATATGGAAAAGCGATATATCAGAAAAGACGGCAGCATGGCCTGGGGCCATATCAATTCAACCCTTTTAAAAGAATCAGGCACCTTAACTCACATAATGACTACTCTTGTTGACATTACGGAACGCAAAAAAATGGAGACAGTGATTCTGCAATCGAAACAGGACTGGGAAAGCACCTTTGATTCGATAGAAGATATGATCACCATTCATGATAAAAACTTTAATATACTTAGGGCCAATAAGGCCGCGCAACAATTTCTTGGGATTTCTGTTGACCAAATCCCCCATCTGAAATGTTTTGAATACTACCATGGTAAGGGCTCCCCGCCTCAAAACTGTCCCAGCTGCAAGACACTAAAGACCGGAATTGCGTCAATTGATGAGTTTTATGAACCGCACCTGAAAAAACATGTTGAAGTGAGCGCCATACCACGGTTTGATGGTCAAAACAATTTTTCGGGTCTAATACATATTGTCCGTGATATTTCCAGGCGGAAAGCAACCGAAGAGGAACTGGGAAAGCACCGTCACCACCTTGAAGGACTTGTGAAGGAAAAAACAGCTGACCTGTCTTCAGCTATCAACCTGCTCAAAGATGAAGTCATTCAGCGAAGAAATGCTGAAGACGCGCTCAGGGAGTCGGAAGGCAAATACCGTGATCTGTATGATAATGCCCCGGACATGTACCATACCCTGAATAAAGAGAACATCATTATAGACTGCAATAATACGGAAGCCAATATGCTCGGTTATTCTAAAGAAGAAATCATTGGAAGACCTCTTTCACATTTTCTCAATAAAGAATCTGAAAAGCAGATTGAGCATGATTATTCTGTTTTGCAGGAGCGAGGTGGCATATTTAATCTCGAGAGGACCTTCGTCAGAAAAGACGGGTCAACATTTCCGGTCATTATTAATATATTTGCAAATTTTGATGATAAGGGCGAATTTACTGGCACGAGAGCAATTGCCCGTGATATCACTGAGCGTAAACAGGCAGAAGCAGAGACATTGAGGGCAGGCCAACTGGCCTCTCTTGGAGAGCTTGCTGCCGGGGTGGCACATGAGATCAACAATCCTATTAATGGCATTATTAACTATGCTGAGATACTCTCCAGAAAAAGCGCCAGAGGCAGCAGTGAAAAGGATGTTGCTGCAAGGATAATTAAGGAAGGTGACCGCATAGCAAATATCGTGAGAAGCCTGCTTTCCTTTGCCAGAGACAGCAAAGAGGAGAAAAACCCGGTTCAGGTATATACCATCATGTCTGAGTCGCTTGCCCTCACTGAAACCCAGATGAGAAAAGACGGAATACACCTGAACATCAACATTCCCGGCAACCTGCCTCCGATAATAGCCCAGCCTCAGCAGATTGAGCAGGTGTTTCTCAACGTCATCAGCAATGCACGATATGCTCTGAATGAGAAGTACAATGGTGAACATGATAAGAAGACATTTGAGATCACGTGCAGTGCAATATCGATTAACAACAGTCCGTATGTAAGAACGCTGTTTTATGATCAGGGGACTGGTATCCCTGCAAAGATAATGGGTAAAATAATGAACCCTTTTTTTTCAACGAAGGCAGGTAATATAGGGACCGGTCTCGGATTAAGCATCAGCCATGGCATAGTAAGTAATCATAACGGGAAAATGGAGTTTGAAAGTAATGAAGGAGAGTTCACTAAAGTCGTGATAGACCTGCCTGCTCAGCATACGGCTTCATAACTCGAACTTATAAGAATAGCGGCATTATGGCAAAAATACTTATCGTAGACGACGAAGAGAGTATCAGGTTTACATTTGAAAATTTCCTTTCTGATGAAGGACATGAAGTAGATACGTCCGAGGACTTTCAATCGGCTGTTGACCGGATAAGCAGAACAGAATATGATCTGATAATTGCCGATATCATCCTGGGAGGTAAAACAGGAATTGACCTGCTCAGGGAGATCAAAAAACGAAGGCTCCGGTCTGCAGTAGTTATGGTCACCGGTTATCCAAACATAGAGACCGCTTCCGATGCCGTCAGGTCAGGGGCATTTGATTATATACCCAAACCGGTTCGGCCTGATGCGTTAATTCATACTGCTGCCCTGGCCTTAAAGCACAAAGCCCTCAAGGACAGATCCGAACAGTACCGTGCCAATCTCGAGGCAATTTTCAGAAGTGTAAAGGATGCCATCATCACGGTGGACAAAGACCTGAGGATTCTTGAAATGAATTATGCTGCAGAAAAAATATGCCGGTTTGACCGAAAGCATATCGGCAGCTCTTTTGCTTCTCTCAACACCGGTTGCAGTGGAAATTGTCTTGATGCACTGCAGAAAACAATTACTTCCCAAAAAGGCATTGAGCTCAACCGCATTGAATGTGGGCAAAAAGGTCCTTTCAGACAGATAGTCACCGTAAACACCTCCCCTCTTCTGGACAGTCACAAGACCTTCTCAGGGGCAGTCATGGTCATCAGGGATGAGACACGCCTGAATGATCTTGAGCGGGACCTGAAAGAACGGAGTCAGCATAAAAACATCATCGGTCATAATCAGAACATGCAAAAAATATATTCCCTTATCGAGGACCTTTCCGACGTACTTACTACGGTGCTTGTTATCGGAGAAAGCGGGACCGGAAAGGAGCTCGTCGCTGATGCGATCCACTACAGCGGAGACAGAAAAAACAGTCCCCTTGTAAAGGTAAACTGTTCAGCCCTGTCTGAAAGCCTCCTTGAAAGCGAGCTTTTTGGTCATGTAAAAGGTGCATTTACAGGCGCTGATAAAAACAGGGTGGGTCGTTTTCAGAAGGCGGACCGCGGCACCATTTTTCTTGATGAAATTGGGGACATAAGTCCGAGAATGCAGTTACGGCTGCTCAGGGTCTTACAGGAGAAAGTCTTTGAACGCGTTGGTGACTCATCTCCTGTCACGGTTGATGTACGTGTTATAGCTGCAACAAACCAGGATCTTGCAGAAAAAGTCAGACGGGGAGAGTTCAGGGAAGACCTGTTTTACCGGTTAAAGGTAGTTGAAATTTTCCTCCCTCCCCTTCGTGACCGTATGGATGACATACCGGTGCTTGTAGATCATTTTATTCAGAAACTTAACGCCAAATTTAAAAAAAATATAGAGGCCGTATCAGAAGGAGTACAAAAGATATTTATGGCGTACCACTGGCCCGGAAACGTAAGGGAGCTTGAACATACCCTGGAACATGCATTTGTACTTTGCAGACAACATACTATTGCCCGGGAACATCTCCCTGTTCATTTCAGTGATCTCTCTGCCGGACAGTCCTCTTCCAAGAAGGGTAATGAAATTGATACGGAATCTGTCAGAGAAGCGCTTATAAAGTCAGGCGGAAATAAAGCAAAAGCAGCCCGTTTATTAAATGTCAGCAGGCAGACGATATATAGAAAAATCAATGAATAGTAATCTACACTCAATATAGTGTAATCCTCAAAAGCGCAACATGTTACATATATGTAATTTACATTAACGTAACATGTTACGCTTTATCTCTGTTCGAAATTCCTAAAACATCTCTCTGTATTAATGTAATTACCTGATTTAATTAATAAATAATTTATATTCCTCTTCCACACACTCCTGGCACGCTCCTTGTATAACAAATAGTATTCGATTAAAGATTCATTACATTTTTAAGAGTTTATTTTTAGAAAGTAACGTAATGCTATACGAAGCAGGCGTCGAGAGTACAGGAGATTCAATTGGCCATAAAGTCGAATAATGATATTTGTCCGTTTGTTAAAAAGCCTTTACCAAATTGTCACTGTTTCAATATGACAAGCCGTAATATAGATTCGGCCATACATTATTGTGTAAATCAGTTCAGGACATGCGACATCTTCAGGTTTGAAAGCAGAAAGAGCAGATCTTGTAAAGACAGGAAATCAGGGATGAACAGGTCCTTTGAAATCAGTTAAGCAGCGTATATGAATTTAAAGGACTATGCAGTTCTTTCAGTAAGGGAGAGAGAATGAAGGTCATGCAAGACTCGTTTGAAAACAAGCGATATAAGAACCTGGCTGAAGCTGTTATTTTACAGTCCATGGAGGATCTATGGCATCCGTCATACAAAGAGGAAAGCAGAGAATTTTTTGAAGGTGACGGATTTAAAATTTGTGCTGAAATTGCAGGATTGAATTCCATGAAAAAATTTAAATGCATACACCTTATGGGAGGGAAAACACATGTTAGAACGATCAAAGATCGCAGCGCCAGATGCACCTGATACGGGTTTGACGGGGATTGCACAGAAATCCCGGAGAGTGACGTCGGTAATTCATTATGCTAATGATGATCCGATTAAGATGTATCTGCATGACATGGAATCACTGCCGCTTTTGACAAAACAGGGCGAAGTAGAAATTGCAAAAGACATTGAGCAGGGAAAAGACAGGATCTCACACATCATCTTTTCATCTCCCCTTATTTTTAATGAAATTGTAGATATGGGTGGTCGCGCAAAGCAGGACAAAGCGTTAATCCCTACCTTTATTTACATTGACAGAGACATGTCAAAGGAAGAGAAATCCCTTGAAATGGACATCTTCTTTAAAAAATCCCGGTCATTAAAATTGCTCGCCAGGAGATGGGAGGACCTGAACAGAATCGTACACGGGAAAAAGCTGAAAAAAGCTGAGGCCAGCAGGGTCCGGATTCAGAAAGATAAAACGATTTTAAAAATTACAGATAAAATCCTCTCTTTTGGATTACGGGATGAAGTTATTCAGCACTTTACCGGAAAATTCAAATTAACTGCCGCTCAATATAAGGACATATCTGATAATATCACTGAGGCAGCCAGTAATCGTGACAGAAGCAAACTCATAAGGTCAATTGAATCAGAACTGGGAATGAGAGGAGACGAGATCACTGATGCATTAACCCTTATCATCAGGAGCGAAGAAGAAATCAAACAGGCAAAGAAAATGCTGACCGAGGCAAACCTGAGGCTTGTTATCAGCATAGCCAGAAAATATTTTGGAAGAGGCCTCAGTCTTCCGGACCTCATACAGGAAGGCAACATCGGGCTCATGAGGGCCGTGGACAAATTCGATTATACAAAGGGGTATAAATTCAGCACATATGCCACGTGGTGGATACGACAGGCCATAACAAGGGCCCTGGCAGACCAGGCAAGGACAATAAGACTGCCGGTCCATATGATCGAAACCATTAACAGGCTCACGCAGATTTCAAAACGTCTTGTGCAGGAACTGGGAAGAGAGCCAAAGATAGATGAGATAGCTGCCAAAATGCAATTGCCTATTGATAAAGTAAGGACTGTTCTCAAGATATGCAAAGAACCCATATCACTGGAAACACCAATAGGAAGTGATGAAGACAGTCATCTGGAAGATTTTATTGAAGACAAATCATCCGTTATACCTCTTGATCTGGTTATTAAACAGGAACTGAAGACCCAGGTAAGAAAGGTGCTCAATTCACTTTCAAAAAAAGAGGCCGAAATCATAAAGAGACGCTTCGGCATAGGTGATGGAACTTCCCAGACACTGGAAGAAGTAGGCAGACAGTTCAAAGTTACAAGAGAGCGGATCAGACAGCTTGAAGGAAAGGCCCTCAGAAAACTGAAACATCCTGCGAGGAGTCACTCTCTCAGACTATTTCTTGAAAAAGTCTGATTTGTGCTCCGGGATTTATGTAACAACTCAACCCATAGTTCTCTTGCTGGATCATGCAGTGACAGTCTAAAAGCTGTCACTGTGGTGTCACTCCCGCTTATTAGTCTCTGTGTATAAACTCAATGTATCTGTCTGTCATTCCGGCAGCCTGCCTGCCGGTAGGCAGGTCCTTGAGCCGGAATCCAGTCTTCTCAATTGGTTCTGGATGCCAGGTTAAAGACTTCGGCCATAACGAGAGTAAACATAGAGATGTATACACAGGCTCTAATTAGTGTCTGTGTATTAAGTCATACTTTAAGCTGTCATTCCCGCATGCCTTAGGCGGGAATCCAGTGTTTTTCATGAGTTCTGGATGCCCGACTACAGACTTCGGGCATGACAATAATATAAAACGCAGTTTTACACAGACATTAATTCGGAGTATAAACGCTTTAGGTTCCGGACAAGCCTGCCTGACGGCAGACAGGCCGGAATCACAAGTGCCTGGTGTCACTCCCGCCTGTCAGGAGTCTGAACGCGTCAGATTCTAGAGATACCACTCTGCGCACTTTGTTCCGCACTATTATATAATTAATTCCATGGATGTTATAACGACCCACCTCAATGCTGATTTTGACGCCCTCGCATCCATGATGGCCGCAAAAAAATATTACCCAGATGCACTCATAGTTTTTCCCGGCTCCCAGGAAAAAAGTGTCAGAAATTACATAGCAAATGCCGGTATCTCACTCGACATAACAAAACTGAAAGACATCAAGACCACTCTTATTACCAGACTTATCCTTGTAGATGTTAAAAATCCCTCCAGGATAGGAAAACTGTCACACATACTGAACAACAGGGGACTGATAATCCATGTCTATGATCATCACCCTAAAACAGACGAAGATATTAATGGCCAGAAAGAGGTGATCGAACCAGTAGGGGCCGCTTCTACAATTTTTACGGAATTGCTGAAAAAAGACGGCATGAAATTGTCCCCTGCTGAATCATCATTGCTCATGCTCGGCATTTATGAAGAAACCGGTTCTCTCACATTTCCATGCACTACGCCGCGAGACCTTCTGGCAGCTGCTTATCTCCTGAAAAAAGGCGCCAACCTGAATATCGTTTCTTCATATATCTGCAGGGAACTTGGCCCTGAAGAGATCGATCTGTTAAATGAGCTTATCCACTCATCATCTGACCATGTAATCCATGATTCACGAATAAAAATCTCCAAGGCATCACGGGAGACCTACATCGGGGACATCTC
>CAMYJJ010000118.1 GCA_947258735.1 Thermodesulfovibrionia bacterium
TTTACAGGTGTTGTAAACGCTTTTCCTGACTTATTCATATTTATTAAGTTTGTTAATCTATTAAATATGGGGCCCTGCCCCAAACCCCGGTTCATTCTTTTGCGCGGCCAAAAGAACGGAACCAAGAAAAGGCCGCCCCGGACCGATTTTTTAACGGTTCTTCAGTCGACCTCCAGGGAGTTAATGTAACCTCGCTCCGCTCAGACACAAATTAACTCTTTTCCTTCCGGTCTCCTTCATCACCTAAAATCGCTCATGGGGGAAATACTGCTCTCTCCTTATAAAGGAGAATCGCAAAAGTCTTTTCTTCTTCTTTTTTATATTGGTCTTTTATCCTTCCTTTGGATTGTCACAGTGGACTCGTACCGAGCTTTCGGGATATGCAGTACTATACGCGTAAAATGTAGGGGCACGGTGCCCGTGCCCTTTTTTAAATTTAGCGGCCAGACCGGAATAGCACGGAAATTAAGCAATTATGCGGGGCTGTCCTTCTTTGGTTCCGTTCTTTTGTGCGTTCAAAAGAATGAACCCGTCGTTTGGGGGCGGAACCCCATTATTAATAAATAAGATTAATGTTCACTTGAAACTCTGTCTGCCGACAGGCCGGCTCGAACCCTTGACCCCTGAGACCATTTTTTTTTAACGTCACTAATACTCTTCATATATAATGTAAATATATATCTAGCCTTTTACAGTTTTTTACTGCTTGTATTAATTTTTTCTTTAACGTAGTTTTCAACTTCAGCAACTGCTGATCTTATCTCATCTGTCTGAGGCAGCTTTTCAGCCAATATCTTTATATATTGATTATCCTGAACAATCCTTAATGAATAATTAAAATGCAGTCCATATATCCAGGACAGCTTCAGCAATTTGAAGTCATTTTCTGTTTTTAATAATCTGTAAGATGCAGTACGTCTGTTATGAAGGCTTGATATCACAGACGGTGAATACGTGTCTGTGTCAGGCAGTCCAAAGGCGGTTGCAGAAGCCCTGTTTTCAGGAGAACTTTCGTAATATTCTATAAATACCCTGAAAATGTCCAGTTTGTCAGCGTCCCGTACCATTTTCAGAAATAGAGTAGCATAATCATCAAATGTGTCCGGGATTGCAAAGGCATTATGAAATTTTATGGTTTGAATTACAAGCTGCTGCTCTTCATCCGGAAGATGTTTCAGTACATTGTTCTCAATAAGAGTCATTGCTGCCAGCAGGCCATGGTTCCTTGATTTTCTGTCCTGAAACGTCTTGTACTCTGCATACTGCCTGAACCTGCCGAGGTCATGAAAAAGGGCAACAGTCTCTGCGAGCATTACTTCCCGTCTGCCCAGGGAAAGGTCCCTGGCAATACTCACTATATTGGAGCAGACATGATCTGTATGTTCGATCTTGAGGGAGTGGTTCTTCCATGCTTCTTCATCAGAGGAATGGAATGAATTTGAGTAATCCTTATACCAGCTCCTATAAAACTGCAGGTCCTTTTCAGTCATGCTCTCCAGCTGTAATGATGAGCACGTTAGGATGCGAAAAGGTTTCTGCAGCTATTTCTTTTGGTGAGCCATCTGTGATTTTCTCGTCACTGTAGCCGAGTTTTTCACAAACGTAAATTCTCAGTGACGCGTGACGCTTGACGGGTGACGAGTTTAATGTTTTTGCTATTTCTGTTGGACTGTTTACCCTGTCAGTGAGGATTGCTATTGTTTTATGCTGTGTAAGCAGATCAGGCAGTTCTGTAATTTCATATTCGAGTTTTCTTCTGTTATCAGGATCAGGGCCACCGTGAAGGCTCATGACAAAGGCATTGCTGGATGGTTCTTTAATTCTTGCAAATGCCACCTGAATACTGGAGAGGTCAGGGTAGACCTCCATTGCATCTTTACCGACCAGCTCCTGAATGACCCTGCCGATCCCGAAAAACATGGGATCACCAACAGCAAGAAGTGCTATTATTTTACTCTTATAGTTATCACGTATATATTGTTTTGTCTCATGAATATTTTTCAGTGATAATATCCTGTCTTTAACAGGTTCATATTCTGCATATTCTTTAAAGGCCTCAAGCAGCCTGTCATTGGTGAGCACAACATCGGACTGCAAGAGGGCCGTGCCTGCCTTTTTATCAAGAGGGCGGAATCCTATGCCTATTACGGATACTTTATTCATCTTAACCTTCTTGTATTATTGCATATCTGTTGATTGCCTGATTCTTTCAAGAACCACTTCCACCAGCTTTTTATGAGCGCCCAATGGATCGGTATATATAAATTCAACATGAGGATAGTCTCCTTTAGCCTTGTTAATCATATCAGGAATGTTTTTTGACACATGATATCCACTGCTGAGTAAATAGGGATGGATAATTATTTTATTTTCGCCATCGCTTACTGCAATTTCTATTGCTTCCTTCAGCTCAGGTTTCATAAATTGAAGGTAGGCAATGCTTACGCATTTTTTGCTGCATGAAGGATGTATGATTTTATGCAGTTCTTCAGCGATGTATCCAGTGCTGTCTGCTTCTTTTTCCGGATTACCGTGCCCAACAATAATTATACGTTCAGCGTAGCTCATTCAATACCTTTTTTTATATTATTCATGCAGGCTTCCATCCCGACCTGTCTTAATATAAAACAGATATCAACTTTGGACTTTAAAATATCAGCCCACCTGTCTATTGCCTTTTCCTTTTCCGCTTCATGCAGCCTGAGATCACCCATGTAATCAATGGTGCCTATAACCAGTTTGCCGGTCTTTTTTTCTATCATTCTAAGACCGGGACGCAGAATGTCTATATCACCACGGAACTTGTTTACGATAAACGCTTTAATGAAATCGGCATCAGTGGGAGAACTGCCGTTCGCCCCTACAGGATCTTTTAATAACTCAACTGTTCCATGAAAAGACGCAAATACACCGCCTTTATCAATGTCTCCAACAAGTATCACAGGCGCATCAGCATATCTGGCCACCTTCATATTTACTATTTCTTCTTCACGCAGATTGATTTCTGCAGGACTTCCTGCTCCCTCTATTACAATTAAATCATACTCTTGAGAAAGTCTGTCATAAGCAGCTGTTACGGTCTCCCAGGCTTTTGCTTTGATATCGTGGTATTCAGCAGCCTTCATGTTTGTGTATACTTTTCCGTCAAGAATAACCTGGTTTACCCCCTCAGACGTTGCCTTAAGAAGTACAGGGTTCATGTCATTTGACGGCTCAATACCGGATGCCTCGGCCTGAAAGGTCTGTGCGCGCCCAATCTCACCGCCTTCTTTTGTAATATAAGAATTGAGAGCCACATTCTGCCCCTTGAAAGGCGCAACCCTGATACCCAGGTCCCTGAATATCCTGCATAGACCGGCGACGATGACACTCTTGCCTGCGCCGGAGCCTGTTCCCTGTATCATTATTGCTTTAGACATAAAACAGTAGTCAGCAGTCAGTAGTCAGCAGTCAGGAAAAAACCTGAATACTGCTCACTGTCTACTGAAAATTACTCTATCCTCCCGTTCATCAATTTCACTACCGGATAATCCCACATTTCAATTATATTCAATGCTGCAAAATCCTGCTCGATGCGAAAGATGTTTTCCAGAGGTATCCCGAGCATTTCACAGAGGATCACTCTGGTAATGCCGCCATGGGAAACAATTGCTATCTCTTCGTCTTTATGGTTGCTGACAATTTCCTTAAAAGCTTTCATTGCCCGTACTTTTACATCGAGCGTGTTCTCCCCCTCCATGGGACTAAACTGCACTGGATTGTCTGCCCAGACATTGAACGCATCCGGCCATTTCTCTTTGATTTCATCGAAAGACATGCCCTCCCACACACCAAAGCTGCGCTCTTTAAGATCATCTACAATAACTGGTTTAAGGCCAAAGGGTTTGGCAATTATCTCAGCGCTTTTCAGGGCACGGCTTAACCCGGATGAATATACAGCTTTTAATTTTGAGTTTTGAGTTCTGAGTTTTGAGTTCTCGTGCAGGTATATTGCCAGTTTTTCAAGTTGAATGATCCCATTTTCAGATAGGGGAACATCGATATGTCCCTTGTAACGCCTTGAATCTGCGTCAACTGTTTCACCGTGTCTTATTAAGTAGACTGTTGTAGCCATAATATTGATGTAATTAAAAATAAAAGTTTCGCAATCTCATTAACTGCGCCGAGGATATCTCCTGTTAATCCTTCAAAATGAATATTTGAAAACCATACCATAAGTAAACAGAATGCATACAGAACGGGAAAATTCATCATACTGAATGATACAAACAGGTCTATGTCCGAAAAGATCAGGGCATAAAGAATAACCATCAGAAACATGAGCAATGTAGCGTATACAAGTCCTTTTAATCCTGTATTTTCCAGAAATGCTCTGCCTAATCCGTCCTGTCTGGCCGGTTTTCCATAATAAAGCGCAGGCACCATTGCCCAGCGGGATGCAACAGGCATCAGTAAAATAATCCCGAAGTAAAGGTCTTTTGATGCATGGAAATGAACGGCATTAAGCAGTGCATAGTTCAGCAGAAGAGCAATTACTATCGAGATAACACCTGCCGGTCCTATGGAGCTGTCTTTCATAATGGCAAGCTTTCTCTCGCTGTCACCTCTTGCAGCAACTGCATCAAAGGTGTCGGCAAGACCATCAAGGTGGAGCCCGCCATTTAAAATTATCATCACAAGTACCAGCAGTGCACTCACCACTTCCGCGGGAAATATCTTGAGAAACAGAAATGCAAGACCTGCAAGTATTGCCCCTTCAGCAAGTCCCACAACAGGAAAAGAAGCAGCAACACTGCCCATCTCCTCATCAGGGATCTCTCCTGTATCTTTCACAGGGATTATGGTCAGGAATTGGATTGCCAGAATCAGTTTATTCATTAGAACAAAGAACCAAGATCAAAGAACACAGACTAAAGCTGCTTTTTAAAGCCCACAATCATAGAAGATATTTCATCTGCTTCTGTGATCAAATGTCTTGCTTTATCCTCCTTGCAATAAGTAAGTCTTTGTGCAATCTCAATGCAGGTAACGACTTCATAGTTAGACCTTAATGAATAGTCCAAAAATCTTTTAAACTCCTTATCAGAAGAATTGCCGCTTCCTTCAGCTATATTTAATGAAACTGATGTTACCGCTCTTCTAACCTGGTTGGTCAAACCAAACTGCTCATCCTTGGGGAAACCCTTGGTCAATTCATATATCATAATAGAAAAATCGATTGCCCTTTGATAGACCTTAAGTTTTCTGAAGTTATGCATTCTTCCTGCCTCTTGTCTTATATCTTATATCTTTGTTCTTAGATCTATTCTTTATTAGATACCGCCGCCTCCTCAAAGGTTGCCATTTCTTTATATATCTTTAATCCTGCCTCAATCATATGCATTGCCAGGGCCGCGCCGGTTCCTTCACCAAGCCTGAGGTCAAGGTCAACTATTGGTCTGAGCCCCATTTTATCAAGCATTGCCGTATGTCCGATCTCCTGGGACTTGTGGGCTGCAAACATATAGTCTTTTGATCTGGGATCAATAGTGTATGCTATTAAAGCACCTGCGGTGGAAATAAAGCCATCAACTACTACCGGGACTTTGTTTGCTGCAGCTCCCAGGATAAGACCTGCAATACCTCCAATTTCTGCACCGCCTACTTTTGCAAGGACATCAATGGTATCACCGGCATCAGGTTTATTGATTTCTATGGCATCCTTGATAACCTGCACTTTGTTCTTCCATGCATCATCGTTTATACCTGTGCCTCTTCCTGTAATGTCTTCAACAGATTTCCCTGTAAGTACAGCAGTGATTGCACTTGAAGGGGTTGTGTTTGCAATTCCCATGTCTCCTGTGCCGAAGATTTTGTAACCCTTCTTTGCGTATTCAGTGGCCAGGGACATGCCGACCTCAACGCATTTAACAGCTTCTTCCCTGGACATTGCAGGGCCTTTTCTCATGTTATTTGTACCTGAAACTACTTTTTTTGAAATAAAACACCCCCCTTTAATTCCCCCCTTGGTAAGGGGGGACACAGAGGAGTTGTTAAAATCATAATCTACTCCTATATCGACAACAACGACATCGGCGCCTGCATGACGTGCCAGGACATTAATACCTGCTCCGCCATTAACAAAGTTAAGGACCATCTGGGGAGTTACCTCTTTTGGAAATGCAGACACACCTTCATCTGCCACTCCATGGTCTCCGGCAAACGTGAAGACCACTTTTTTGTCCAGCACAGGCATTTTCTGTTCTGTAATGGCAACCAGCTGTTTTGCAAACTCCTCAAGCCTTCCGAGACTTCCTTGCGGCTTGGTAAGGCTGTCCAGTCTCTGCTGGGCCTCATCTCCGAATTTACCGTTTGTGTGGGTGATTTTTTCTGTTATTGAATGTAAACCCATGATATTCTCCTTTAATTTGCTTTGTAGGGGCGAACGGCCGTTCGCCCCTACTTTATTTTTACCGGTATACCCGCTGTTACCATATACAATTCATCTGCAATTGCCGCGATCTTCTGATTAAGGAAACCGGTCAGATCCCTGAACTCCCGTGCCATTGCGTTCTCTGGAACAATGCCCATGCCGAGTTCGTTGGAAACGATGAAAAGCCGTGACGGGTGACGGGTGACGGGTGACGGGTTTTTGTAACTCTTTAATAGCTCAATAAACTCCCGCATACTTTCTTCTGTAGTCTTTGTTCTTTGCTCTTTGTTCTTTGTTCTTAACAGCACATTCGACAACCACAGCGTGAGACAATCAATAACGATAATACTATGCTCGTCTATGATGTCTGAAAGAACCTTAGCAATTCCCACCGGTTCTTCGTACGTGTTCCACTCAGGGCCCCTGTCTTCCTTGTGTTTGCTGATCCGGTCATGCATTTCATCGTCCAGGGCCTCTCCGGTTGCGATGTATGCTCTTGATCCCTCAAGCTTTGATGCCTCGTTGAGAACATAAGAGCTTTTGCCGCTTCTTGCGCCGCCTATGACAAATGTTATTCTTACTGACATTGTAAAATTTACCGGATCACTTTCTGAGTCTGTAAGCAACAGGCACCTCAACTCTGTTTTTTGTTTGAGGATAGGGGGCTGCTTTTTTCACGACTTTAACTGTAGCTGAATCGAGTATGCTGTGGCCCGAGCTCTTTTTTATCTCAATCTCATCAGGTTCACCGCTTTCATTGATTCTGAAGCTGACATGTACCGTACCTTCCAGTCCTCTCCTTCTTGCCAGCAATGGATATGATTTAGCTCTTTCAATTGCACTGCCGATGGAATCGATCATCGAAGGAGAAAGTCCGGACCTGACACTAGCACTATTAAGACCGCCGGTCTTAGAGTCAGTTGTCAGAAAAGAGGCCTGGACCGTTTCTTCCTGGTTTTCAGAGCTCTCCAGAGCCTCATCCGATACAGCATGACTGCCCGTCTGAACGGTATCGATGACATGCTGAATCATTTCGTCATTCTCACCTATTCCCGTTTCAACAATCTCCGGTGGAGGTTCGGGCACGACTGTTACCTTAACTGTTTGAACCCGTTTTTTCGTAACAATCATATGCTTTTTCTTTTGTTTTTCTACGTACGTGTTTACCGGGGTGAATGGTTTTTTTCTGGAAACCAATTTCATGCTTTCCGCTTTACTGTTCTCCACAGCCAGTTTTACGATAAAAATGTTTTCATCAATACTATTTCCACTGCCCCTGAATAATCCTGCGGAAAATAAAAGGGCAGAAGACAACAGAACCAAATGAAAAATTACTGATATACCTATTGTCTTTTTAATACTCATGCCAATTACTCACTAGATTTCAATTGACAGCCCAAAAAGCATATTGAATTTTGGTGATGGGTAAAAAGCTTTCTCTACAGGAATACCACCGAGCACGACATATTCAGAATACTCTTTATTTAAGAGATTGTTTAAATCGAGGTGTGCTGTAATGTTTTTATACTGATATGTAACTTTGCTATTTAATACAACATAAGAATCATGTTTATCAAATGTGTTTGAGAAGTCGCTTATAAATGGACGTTTACCAATGTAAATACCGTTAAGAGCGATAGTGATATTGTTTCCGGTGTTGACGACCCCTCCAAGGGTAGCTTTATGATCCGGAACATTCGGTATCTTTTTATCCTGAAAAACACCACTTTCTATTGTTGCATCTGAATAGACATAACTGCCATTTATCATAAGCCAATCCATAGGCTTATGATTAAACAATATCTCTAGGCCATCTCTTCGGGTTTTTCCGTCGAGATTCTCATTAGTAAACGTATCAAGATTCAAATATATTTCATCAGTAGTATCCAGTCTAAACAGGTTGATGTGAATGTAGCTCGTATTATGAAAATAATACCTACCCCCGATTTCATAGTCATCAGTTTTTTGAGGATTTAATTCTGTATCAATAGTATTTGTAAAAAAGCTGAAAAGCTCATCTAAAAGAGGGTAACGGAAGCTGTGTGAATATTTGGCATATACATGGTAATTATCTTTGATTGAATGATTAATTCCGGCTGTATACGCATTTTCATCCATTGAGGCGCTGTCAGGAGTGCTTGGTGAAAAATCAAAGTAGGCTCTGTCGTAGCGAAACCCTCCAGATACTGATAGAGAATCTGTTAGAAAAATTTCATCATGAACATAGTAGCCAAGGCTCTTTTTGTCAAGATCAATAGTTGCTACTGTCCTGGATCCAAAAAAAAGAGAATCATTCACTATATCTTCCATTGCTTTGTTATAGTCAAAACCTATAATAGCACTGTTTCGGAATTTTCCTATGTAGTTTTTCAGTTGTAATCTTGGTGAAACATCGACAGTGCTGATTTCGGTTTCTCCTGAAAATTCACCGACGCTGAATGTCGCAAATTGCAGAACATTTCGGTTTCGATAGGAGAGATCGAGCTTAAATAAATTGTCATCCCCAAAATATATCTCTGGTCCTCCCTGCACATAGTAATCCTTCACGTCAATAAAATCGTCCGGATTTAATG
>CAMYJJ010000119.1 GCA_947258735.1 Thermodesulfovibrionia bacterium
TCCCTGGAGGTCGACTGAAGAACCGTTAAAAAATCGGTCCGGGGCGCATTTTCTTGGTTCCGTTCTTTTGTGCGTGCAAAAGAATGAACCCGTCGTTTGGGGGCGGAACCCCATTTGTAATAGATTAACAATCATAATAAATATGAATTAGTCAGGAAAAGCGTTTACACTGCCTGTAAACGCTTTTGTAGTTCAGGACACGTAATCTCCATTGCTTAATTTGTAATTCGTCTCATTCATACAAATTCATGCTTTTGTGGAATGTGTTGACCTGACAGCACCCACAGTATAATATGTATCAACAGAAGAGATACGTATGCATATTGTTGCCATTTACAACCTGCCGGACCCTAAAGATGACCTTGCAGAGGCCCTCGCCAAGGCTTTAGGTTCTACCGTATATGAGGTGCGCTCCCAGCTTCGCGTTCCGGGTAAAGGCCCCCTT
The DNA here is from genome assembly GCA_947258735.1 of Thermodesulfovibrionia bacterium. The sequence continues at coordinate 446 of CAMYJJ010000119.1, forward strand.
GTCGTAGCCTCATGCCGGGACCGTGAAGCTGGAGAAAAGATTTCGGATAAACTGGAATCAGGGGGCTTCGATGCCATCGTGCTTGGCCAGGATGAAATTGAGGCAGCGTCTGATCAGTTCATGGTGAGAAAATTCAGGCTGGATAATGAGGCTCTATACGTTGAATCGGGGAAGGAACAGAACCTGACCGTTGACTACAGAAGCATTGACCTCATACTGCACGGTACGAGTATTGCAGGGAATACGGTGAGTGAGACGGTGAAAGAGCGGAAGTTCAGTCTGGGCAGGACCGTGCTTTCGAGTGGTCTTGTTACGAAACGCACCAAAAAGTTTACACGTGAGATTAAGACTGAAGAACGTGAAGGTTTCTTCAATCTCTATGCCAACACCCTGCCCACTCTTGTATTTCGTGAGACCATCGTGATGTACGATTCTCCCGGGTTTGCGCTGAAGCCGTCCCGGGTTGCGAATTTTGCATATCTCATATCTGAGCTGCGGAAGCGGCAACCCGACGCTGCATTCGATGACCGCCTGTTGCGGCGGGCTGAGCAGGCCGCGCTGCTGGGGCCGTTACTGTCTCCCGAGGAGTTTTTACATGTTGCGACATCGCTCCTTGCACGAATACTCCGGCAGTAGGCGTGTGTGGGGGGCAAACCTTCAATTTGCATTTTATGAAAATTCCTGACTGTGTAATGCAGGTTTGACACTAACCAGTAAAAAGAGAATAACGAATAGCGAGTGACGATATACGGTTGACGAAGGGGTGAAAAGATCGTGATCCGTTATCCGGCATCCGTCAATTGTTATTCTTCGTTCCTATTTCGTCATTCATGACTCGTCAATCTCCTTTTAATCGATCCTTAAGCTTTCTACAATTTTTTCACAATGGCTAAGAGTAAATACATCCACCGCAGCTAATTTTCCAAGCCATTTTTCCTCTGTCAGTTCAGCGCACTTTTTGTCCACAGCACTCAGGTAGGTATCGAACAGATTCCACGGGTTGCTGAATCCGACTTTTTGAGCGATGGCATTGAAGTCAACGGTCTGCAACGCTTTTGCTGCATTTGACTGGATATCGAGAAAATATGCTTTCTGGGTTTCCACATCTTTTCTTGTCCCGAGACGGCCCAGATGTCCTGAAATGAGTGTATCAAATTGATAAGAAAGGACCCGGTCATGACTCTCCATAAAAGCAGGTACATTCTCAGCCATGGCAAACCATTTGAAGGGTGTCCATCCGGGGAAGACGATATCGATGACCATCAGCGCTTTTTGTCTTGGAGCGTAGATAAAGATGTTGCCCGGATTATGACCCGGACCTTTGTAAGCAAGTTCCAGCGTCTGGGTTCCCTTCTTAAGGATGTATGTATCTTTAAAGGTAACCGTGGGTACCGGAACAGGCTTCCCTCCAACAAATTGCCCATAAGGGAAGGGCCTGTCTTTCGCTAATGCAGCAGCAGTCGCCTCATGAGCAATGTACATTGCATCGTTGGGATACATACCGGCTGCGGCTATATGGTCTGCATGGGCATGACTGTAAATGACATGGGTAATCGGCTCATCCGTGGTTTCTTTAATCGCCGCGAGGATTTTTCCCCCAATATTCGGAGGAGCATCAACAGCTATGACTCCCTCACCCGTGGTTAAGAACATCATCTGATAGACCCCTTCTGTTACCCAGTAAAGCCCATCTTTTATTTCTTCGACATGATATCCTTTTTTCGACGGGTCAGGGCCGTAGGCTTCCTTTGGAACAGGAGCACGCATCTTCATTTCTTTATCCATTGGTACGTTATCCTTCTGTTCGCAAGCGACGATAACACCCATAAACGTCATCATGAGCATCATCAATATAGCTGGTTTATGTGATGGGTTCATACTTTCTCCTTGAGCATTTATTAATGTTACAGAAGCGGCGTATCTGAATACGCTATATTTGCTTCCTCTGATGTATGAAGCGGCAGACTCTTCCCTGTCCTTACATCCTCCACCCAGCCCGGATTGAGCAGCAGGGATTTAGCGCTAAGAATAATATCGGCATCTTTCAGCGCATCCTCTGCAGTTGCACGGTCATGTATGCCCCCACAGATCATTACCGGCAGACGGGTTGCCTCCCTGGTAATCTGTGCCATATTCTGATCAGTACCGAACGCCCTGTCACCGTACATGTAGGTAGAAACAGAGATAGCATCAACCGGTTCTTTTGAAAGCAGTCTGATTATCTCCTGATATTCTTCCCTGCTCTCAAATAGCGACACATCCATATCCGCAACTCCCCAGTTCGAAATCCTGAATGTCAGCAGACGGTCATCAGGGACAACCGGCCTAACTGCCTGAATGACTTCATGGGCAAAGCGGTAGCGGTGTTCAACGGAGCCGCCGTACGTATCGGTACGCGTATTTGAATAAGTAGATAAAAACTGGCTTATCAGATACCCGTGGGCCCCATGGATTTCAACACCGTCAAAACCTGCGGCAACAGCACCTCTGGCGGTCTCTATAAAACCTTCTATGACCTGTTCAATCTCAAGGAGTCCTATTTCCTCGGGCACCGGGTAAGGTTCATTGGTCATGGGATTGATCTGACTCGGGGTTACAGGGCTGGGAGCGATGGTCCTTCCCGCTGGATTGATCTCCGGCCATGCCATCCTTCCGCAATGAAATATCTGCATGATCGCAAGAGCACCTTCATTTTGGATCGATTCCACTACAGGTTTCCAGGCTTCGATCTGTTTATCCTTGAGTATCCTTGCCTGTCCCGGATATCCCTGTGCGCATTTGTAATCCGTAACAATTGCCTCGGTGTAGACAATTGCAGCCCCGTTCCGGGCCCTCCTGACCAGAAAGTCAAAGACATCCTGGCGCGGAATACTGTCCTTTACAGATGACATCCGCGTCATCGGTGCAACACCTATCCGGTTTTTCAATTCAAAGTTTTTGAGCTTAAAGGGAGAAAAAAGCATGTCTTCATTCATGGGCAGCCTCCGAAAGGGTTAAAGGGACGTAACACCATTATATCAAAAACAGTTTTGTATTAGTCTGCAGGGTTGGGTCTAGTCATTTAACAGATAATACTGAGAAGTCTTCATGAATACAGGAGCTTTAAAAATTGGATGAATTACACAGGTCTGTTCTCACAGATATTATTTCTCAGATTTATTCCGATTTGTATTTCTATTTAAAATTACAGTATCTTTTCCAAATTCATCAGGATATGTTGAGCCTTCTTCACTTCTAAAATATTCACCATACATCTTTATGGTATCTTTATCCAGGAACGTAATAATCCCTTTGAAAATCTGATGAGCATGAGACTCTTTATTAAAATTATGTATCTTAATTAAATACATGGTATCGCTTTTTTTTATAATATATTCAGCTTCAACGTCTACATCGGTATCAGTATCATCTACAATCCAGATGACATTCATATTACCGTCAAATTGCAAGCTCAACGTTGTATTTTTCTGAGGCATTCCATTCCATTTACCGATAAGGTCTGATGACGGGTCATTATCGGCTGCAATTAAATACACGGGGAAAAAAATAACTGCTAATATAATTTTTACTATGTTCATTTTTTGATAGGTATGAATCTGAGCGACGCGTGCGGTGTCAGTTTTACATTCATAAGAAATAAGTTGTGACGTAATAAGTTGATCATATTTTAATTTCTGAGTACATGAGTTACGTCTACACATTATACAGGTGCACGCTGTTTCCCATCTAATATGCAGAGATACCCCCATGAATGATAACATACTATCTTAGGGTAGCGGCTGGTTCATGTACCGACCCGATATTGCTCCCGGCGGGCCGCCAGGCCGCCCCAGCCAATGCTGATCGTTATGGCGTCGTCGGGACAGACCTCAGGGCAGTTGCCGCAGTCAATGCAATAAGACGCCCGGTTTGCATAGCTCTTGCCGTCTGACATCTCATAACACTTCACCGGGCAGGCATCTACACAATCCCCGCATCCCGTGCATTTCTCCAAACTCACTAAGGCTACAAACATATGCTCTTACCTCCAAAATTCTCTCGTTCTATTGCAACCATCTTATTGATTCATATACATATTGACACAAATAACAGTAGAGAACCATGATATGTATCATATGCGCCGTCTTACAGTAACCACTTTATGTCTAGGCTCAGATCTTTTCAGCCTGTCCGAGAATGCAGATAATGAGTAATCTGTCATTCCGAACTTGTTTCGGAATCCAGCTTTAACCGCGTGTTAGAACAAAGAGAGATCCTGAAACGAGTTCAGGATGACAGTTCTCGGACAGCCTGTTTTATCGTGACTCGTCAATCGTTATTCTTCTTTCCGAGGACTGGTGTTAAGCCTTCATTTTGGCGTTTTTTGAAAAACAGAACAGCTGCGCCGCATAACGTCATCAGTGCGATGCTTAACTGCATAACGGCATCTGAAATCCGCTTCATTATCATAAGGTATGCATGTGAATATTGCCGGCTAATATCAAGTCCGTCCTGCCATTGCTGAAACATGTCAGTGAGTGTGTATCCATCCCTGCTGGCAAGTTCAGACGCAAGGTACAGGTTCCAGCATCCCAGCATAAGCAAAAAAGGTGGGAGAATGAACAATGCGAAGAATGTGACATTTTTTATAACAGATTCAAATTCCCCAGGTCCCTGCATGTCACTATGGCTTACCATACTTTTATTTTATGTGATACTGAATTTAATTCAATATGATTCACATCAGGATAAGAAGTATTTTCCTCCTGGATTATTAAATTATACAATGCAGGATAGTCCTTTCATTTCTTTTCTGATATACTTAATTTTTTCGAAACAAAACCTGCTATTGTATATGATCGTTACACTATTTTAATTTTTAATAGGGAGGGGAAATGACAGAAAATGGATCAACCAACAATGTTGTGATAACAGACATTCGAATACCATTAGGCGCAATGATGTCATTTATATTGAAACTGGCAATAGCAGCAATTCCTGCTGCACTGCTTCTGACATTTGCTGTCTATCTTTTCTCGCTTTACGTGTTTAGCCAGTTTCATGGGTAGAAGGAACGTGACAGGTAACGCGTGATGAGTAACGGGTGACAAATAACAAGTGACTAATAACAAGTAACGCGTAACGAGTAACAACGAACAACTAATTACGAATTACGATGAACTGCTAACCAATAACTAATAACGAATAACAATTATCGTCTAACAAGAAATGAAAGATCAGAAAACCGTAATAATTGAATCTGCCCTTGATATTTCTGAGAAAACGAACAGCAGCTGCGTGTATCTCTTTTTGAATACGACCCGGGTATGCAGATGGTTTTTAAAATCAGGGTTTCATAATAATGACCATATTATTATAGTAATTCCGGATACCGTAACCATAAAGGATGTGGAACTCAAGCGGGCCGGAGTCACTGCCATCCGAAGCTGGTCAGGTAATCAGACGAGGTTTTCACAGATCAAGTATGCCTTTTTTCATGGAGTAATGCAGGAACTCATAAAACCTGACAGCAGGGTAGTTTGTGTGCTGGGTCCGTGGGGGAAGGGGCATCTCGACACGATCACGGTCCATGACCTGGCACTGTCATGGAGTGAAGAGTTTCCCTTTGATCCGCGCCTTCTCATTTCAAAGAAGGCTCTTAATGCGGTCATGGCTGTTGTAGATATTGCGCTTGATATAGGCGCTTTGGGAAGAGAAGGGAAATCCATAGGCACTACGTTTATCATAGGGGACACTGAAGAGGTGCTTACATTATCTCACCAGGCGGTATTTAATCCCTTTAAGGGGTACCCGAAAAAAGAGAGAATCATAAATCGTTCTGAAGTTGTTGAGAGCATCAAGGAGTTTGCCCACCTTGACGGAGCGATCATCATAACTGACAACGGGGTGATAGAAGCTGCCGGCCGGCATCTGGATGCTGCTGGCGTCGTTACGAGGCAGCTCAGGGGGCTCGGTTCGAGGCACAGGGCTGCTGCAGGCATGACCCGGAAGACAGAAGCGGTTGCAGTTGTAGTTTCAGAAAGTACCGGCAGGGTAACGATATTTGATAACGGGCGAATTATATCCTCTCTTGAACCGGTGATAAGCAGGAGGATTGTGTAATTTAATAAACTATTTGAAATAGCCAAGAGTCACCCTGAATTTATTTCAGGGTCTCCTCACAGTTTTCAAATTTATCTAGCACTATTCCAGAATGAAATTGCCCATTATGACACTTCCATTACTTGAAGTGACATTACCGGTGATGGTTGTATTGCCATTGGCAATTGAATAATTATTGTCATAACCACCCGTAATAGTGACCGACTTATCAATATTGAAGTCAATCGTTTCGGTGAATGACTCAGCCTTTACCTGAATCGTATGACCATCACCTGCATCAAAATAGGCTTCCTGAATGGTACAGAATTCAGTCAGTGTATCCATATTTCTTGCAGTTTTTACACAGCCGGTTGCTTCACCAGTCCCGCTTAACGGCACTGCCAGTATGCTTGTGTCAGGGTCATTTGATTCGATTGAAAGGTCTTCACTCATCGTACCCGGTGCAGAAGGCATGAAATATACAGAAATCGTGCATGTCTCCAACGGACCAAGCGGTGAAAGTGTTGTACAATCTTCGCTCTGAACACTAAAGGCGGAGAGAGGCAGTGTAACCGAGGAGATATCAAGATCAGCATCTCCCATATTCTCAACTGTAAATAAATAGTTGGAAATCACCCCTACATCAACAGAGCCAAAATCATAAGAAGACGGGGTGATCGATATGTCAGGTTCAGGCAATGTCACAGGTAAAGTGCCCCCGCGCACAACAAAGAAATAAAACGGGTCATATGACTCGCCTCCGCAGCGAGTGAGGTAAGAACCATCTTTGGGTTTGCTGGTCACATTTCCGCCAGTCCAATATATTGAAACTGAAAATATATTATCCGTATTGTAAGGGTCAGTAGTAGAGGTCCAGTGAGCGCACCAGCCATAATTCAGAACTGAAAAGCCTGCAGATGCAAGTTCATCAGTCGAATACTCATCTTCCCAATGTGCCAAACTTAACATCTCTTTCTTGTTCGGAAGCCGCCAGTCAGTATAGCCTTCATTCGGTATATAAACACACGTTTCACCGTTGCCCGTGTCACAGTCAGTGTCTACGGTACAGATGGTATCCCCTGTGCTCCTGCATTGTTTGACACCGTCACTGTTAACGCATGTTGGCAGCAATGGGTCAGTGCAAGGATCATTATTTGGACAATCCTGCGTAGTGGATGGTTTAATACACCGGCCATTTGCCTGGGTATTCATGTCATCTACATATTGAAGTACGTCCGGAAATGTTTTGACTATTCCGTCAGCACCAATGGGAAGTTCTCCATCACTCCGTGTCCACATAAGACCTGTAAGATTGTCTGTTATGGTGCCATCAGCATTGTCAGTAAATCTTGTGGCAGCTGCCCAGTCAACACCCCATTCCAGATCACCGTCATCCCCTGTGGTTTCTGATGTAGTCCTGCCGGTTTTGCGAATATTTGCAGGATAGGCAGGGTCAGGAATTCCGTTGGCTCCGGCACGAACAGCCCATGCATACTTGGTAGCAGTGTCCCACATTTGCCAATAGTTAGTCTGCTCAGTTCCAAGATTAATAGTCCATCCACCATTGCCTACATTTATATACTGGGTAGAAGACCAGTATTCAGCTGCCTGCACATTTGTAAATCCCTCTGAATTAAGCCAGGCAGCGGTATCAGTCACTCCAGCGTTTGTCAGACTTTCAAGCTCAAGATTATTGGGAATGCGCCAGTCTGTATAACCTCCGGTAGCAAGAACTGCTGCAGCATCTCTTGCTCCATAGAAATTACTTTGCCCTCCCAGGGTTGCATCTTTTGTCCACATAAGTCCTGTAAGCAGATCCGTTACCGTACCGTCAGCGTTGTCATTAAATCTGCCGGATCCCATGTTTCCCGCTGCAGGCCAGGCAGCCCCCATCTCCAGATCACCATCATCTCCGATCAAATAAGATGCGGCTTGACCTGTTTGAGGAATGTTTACAGGGGGAATCCCGCTGCCACTTAACGGAAATGATAATACACCTGTATCAGGGTCGTTTGAGATAACAGTAAGATCTTTACTTTTTAAACCAAGTGTTGACGGTGAAAAAAATACGGATATCGTGCACATCTCATTCTTTTCAAGTGGGGAAAGTGTTGTACAGTCTTCATTCTGAACATTGAAATCAGACGGCAGGATCGCGATAGACGTTATGTTAAGTGATTCGCTCCCAATATTCTCAACCGAAATAAGAGTGCTTGAGGTAATGCCTAAGCTCAGAGAACCAAAATCAAAAAAAGATGGATCAACTGAGATATCAGGTTCAGCTGCAGAATCCCCGCGCACAGCAAAGAAATAAAACGGGTCATATGACTCGCCTCCGCAGCGAGTGAGGTAAGAACCATCTTTGGGTTTGCTGGTCACATTTCCGCCAGTCCAATATATTGAAACTGAAAATATATTATCCGT
>CAMYJJ010000120.1 GCA_947258735.1 Thermodesulfovibrionia bacterium
CAGTGAAGGATTTACGTCCTTCCAGGTTTTATTTGGATTAGGTATAAGCTCGCCTTCCTTGTCTGTCGGTATATCCTTGGCAAGAGCAAGAAAAAGGTCTTTGCGGCTCACTGCCATTCTTTTCGCCTTTGTAGAATTGGCAATGACAATACCGTCATAACCGATCTTGATTTCTGTTATCTCCCTTATCCCGTTTTTGGAGCACATATCGATCTCAGATTGCTTAATGCGGCGGGATGAATTCGTAATATCAGGATGTTTTACTCCTATGCCGCTGCAAAAAAGCTTTAGGCCTCCGCCGGAACCGGTTGCCTCAATTTTTGGTGTTTTAAATTTTGAGGTTTTTCCAAACTGCTCTGCTACAACAGTAGCAAAGGGATATACAGTAGATGATCCAACAATACTGATGTAATTACGCTCTGCTGCAATTACCCGTGCTGTCAAGGAAAGGCATAGTATTGAAACCGCCACAATTGTTGTGAATAATTTCATTGTCCTGTTTTTTTCCATTCCTGTAATCCTCCTTATGTTCTTCAATTAATTTTCTGTTTGTGATTATGATAGTGTAATTTTCCAAGATTACAGCTTCATGAAGAAACGATTACAAAAATGTTAAGTTGTTTTATCATCTTCTGTCCTGATTAATATGCTCAATTATAATATTGCAATGTTACAGGAATGTTACAAATGAATAAGTTTTATATTAATAGGGTTAATTATAATAAATTTTAATTAAAGGTTATTGTTCATAAATAAAAAATAAGCCATATTATTTATATGATTCAGGCGGTAATAGCAATTATTGAACGGGACAGGAAGTTTCTCATTGCCAGACGGAAGAAAGACGATCCCTTAAGGGGAAAATGGGAGTTTCCCGGAGGTAAAATCATGGAGGGAGAAACTCATGAGAAATGCCTGAAACGTGAAATCCATGAAGAACTGGACATCAACATAGAGGTCGGCGACCTCCTATATTCTACGCAGCATATATATAACCACATCGCTGTAGAACTATTTTTTTATAAGGCCACATTTCTATCTGGAAAAATAAAAATGAAGGAGTACCGTGATATCCAATGGGTGGAAATAGAGGATCTTCGGAAATATGATTTTCCGGAAGCAAATGTTTCTCTCCTGAAGATCCTTGAAGGGAAAATATGACCTGCAGGGGAAGGACTTGCCCTGCCCTTGTAAAAAAAACAGAACAAACACAGGAGTTACCCCTATGATTCAGGAGATAAATATTTTTACCGTTGTCCCCTCGCCCACTTCGCTCTCTATTTTCATGTCCCACCCATGTGCCTTAACAATATGCTTTACTATGGCAAGACCAAGACCTGTACCGCCAAGCTCACGGGACCGCGATGAGTCAACCCGGAAAAATCTCTCTCCAAGCCGTGAAATATACTGTTCAGGTATGCCTATTCCCGAGTCTTTGACATAAAAGCATTCGGTATCATCTTCCTGTATCACACCTATATCGATCACTCCGGACGATGAAAACTTTATAGCATTGTCAACGAGATTGAGAAGAATCTGTTCCACCTTGTCTGAGTCAGCATTAATAAGAGAATCATTGTTTACTGATTTCTTCAAAGAGAGGTCTTTCTCCGCTGCCTTTACAACCATGGTCTCGATTACTTTATCGATAAGGGCTGAAAGATCGATATCGACCCTGTTTAATGTTTCATCCCCCAGTTCAATACTGGACAGAACAAGAAGGTCTTCAACCAGTCTGTTTAATCGATCAGACTGGCTCTTGATAGTATGAAGAAACTTGGTGGCGTTCTCTTTATCCTCCAACGCTCCGTCAATAAGGGTCTCTGCAAATCCTTTTATAGCTGTGACCGGTGTCTTTAACTCATGAGAGGCATTGGCCACAAAATCCTTCCTTATCTGCTCCAGTTTTCTTAAATGAGTAAGGTCACTGAATATCGCTATTACCCCTGAAAGGTCTCCAACTGTGTATGCCAGTGGGGAAAGTTTTACAAAAAGATATTTCTCTTCAGGCACATCAAGTGTGATCTCGGCAGAAGCGGTCGCCCGGGACTTCTTGACCTTTTCAATGAGAGTAAAGAATTCAGGGTTCCCGATAACTTCAATAAATGGTTTGCCATAAAGCTGGGGAAGACCGAAAAGCTGAAGTGCCGCCTTATTTGCCAGCTTAATAACGCCTGCCGTGTTAATGAGCAGCATCGAATCAGGTATGCTCTTAAGAATGACATCAAGTCGGCTTGATTCCTTTGTGACCCTGTCCATATTGTCCTTAAGCTCAGCAGACATATTGTTCAGGTTATTTGCCAGTTCAGTAAACTCCCCTGCATCCCTGAGATAGAGCTTCTGCCTGAAAATGCCATGGGCAAGCGCACCCGAATAATCTATTATCTGGTCCATATACTTTCTGATCCTGTTTGTTTTCCAGGTCATGACCAGTCCTGAAGCCAGAAACATGAGCAGTACCACGAGGAGTATATCAAGTCTTAATATATTTATGGATTTTTTGATTTGATCAATCGGAACTGCCTGCCTGACATATCCCGCAATATTGTTATTCTTATAAATGGCCCTTGCAACGTATAGCAGCTCACGCGACTGGGTCTTGCTATGCCGTAATGCCCAGCCTGTGCCTTTTGTTCCTGCATCCCTTATTTCAGGTCTGTCAATATGATTGTCCATGGATTCTGCTGAAGTATCAGAATCCCCCAGCACCGTGCCATCTGAATCAATGATAGTTAGTCGTGCCCCGGTAATACCTGCAATATCTGCACTGAGCTTCTCTGCTTCAGAGCGAGAATGAAAGGTTATTTTTTCAGAGAGAAGGTCATTCTGGACAGAGAGGCTCTGCCTCAACTCATTTAAATGATTGGTCTCAATAACATTTGTCACATATAGCTCTATGAACAGAGCCGAGCCCAGGAGGATTACAAAATATAGAAGAAATATTCGTTTAAAAAACTGTCGTTTCATAACTTACCATCAACATAATACCCTATCCCCCTTCTGGTTTTCACATATTTCGGGCTGGAAGGTTCATCCTCAATCTGCGCCCTCAGCCTCCGTATATGCACATCCACTGTTCTGGGCTCGACAAAGGCCTCATCTTTCCATACTGCATCAAGCAGCATGTCCCTGCTGAAGATCCGGCCCTTTCTCTCCACCAGAAAGAGCAGCAGTCTGAATTCCGTTGCACTCAGCTTTATTGACCGGCCCTTTTTAGTGACTTCATATGTTCCGGTGTTTATCACGAGATCACCTATTTCTATTATTTTTTCAACTGAGGGCTTCTCCCGGGTGCGTCTGAGCACTGCCTTCACTCGTGCCGTAAATTCCCTGGGGCTGAATGGTTTGGTAATATAATCATCTGCGCCCACCTCAAGGCCGAGGACCTTGTCCATCTCGTCACCCTTGGCAGTCAGCATAATGACCGGAATCCCGGCCGTTTTATCAGACTTCTTCAGCATTTTACAAAATTCCATCCCCTGAATACCCGGCAGCATGAGATCCAGGATAATCAAATCGACATGATGTTTTTTTACCTGTCTCAATGCTTCTTCCCCGTTAAGAGAGGTTTCAACCTCAAAACCTTCCTTCCGGAGATTATATGAAACAAGATCCAGAATATCTTTTTCATCATCAACTGCCAGGATTTTTGCTTTCATAATGTCCGTCCCATAATAAACCGTACTGAAATCATATCATGTGCACTGTTAAATTAATGTTACAGGTTTTGCTGATTATCAATGGCTGGATTTCCAATTGAACAGACCTGATTTAAGACTTACTGCCGGATAACAGGGCGCCTGCCTGCCTGTCCAGCAGGAAAATAAGCTCCCCTTTACCTGGTTTGACAGACGCAGCAGGAAGATGACTGTTTTCATTCTCCAGTATATCTTTTACCACTACTGCCTTGTTACTCCCGGTTATCTGAATGATTATATTTCGTGCACTATTGATAACAGGAAATGTAATTGTTATTCTCTCGTGCATTGATCTGACAGGAGGTACCACAGACAAAGCCAAACGATTATTTTCTTTTAACGCAGCGGATCCGGGAAAAAGCGAAGCAGTATGTCCATCATCACCAACTCCCAGCAGGATCAGGTCAAATACAGGAATGCTGCCGGAAGACAAACTAAAAAAAGAACACATCTCTCTCTCATATGATATCGCCGACTCATCCGGGTTGATCTCTTCGGTTAAAACAGGGTGGATGCCGGATTTGGGGATATCAATATTGCTCAACAGCGTTTCATGTATCATCCTGAAATTACTGTCGCTGTGATCAAAGGGAACAAATCTCTCGTCTACTATAAATATATGTGTCCTGTCCCACTTCAGGTCAGCGCCTGCCAGATCTCTATATAACTTCACAGGGGTACTGCCCCCAGACAGGGCCATTGTAAATATACCCCTTTGTTTAATTGCATCTTCCGCAATATCACCCCATTTCCTGATGGCATATTCTTCAAGTTGGTCAGTATGTTCAAAAATCAGGATTTCTTTATTATTCATAAATTTATTATAGGGGCATTCCGAGACGTTTGCCACATAATTATTTCACCATTGTACACAGAATAATTGATATTTTCCCGGATTATATGATATAACAATAGACTCTTTGCTCTTGCCACTGAGGCAAGGGCTTGTCTTTTCACCTATGAAAAGAACTAATCCACAAGGAGGAATTAATGAATTATTACGAAAAAGTGATGATTCTTGACGCTAACGTTGATGACAATACTGTTAACGAAACAGTTGAAAGAGTCAAGAAAGTCATTGTCTCAAAGGGCGGCGAGATCTTCAAAACAGACAACTGGGGCCGCCGCAAACTGGCATACGAGCTGAACAAACACCAGAAGGGCAATTATGTTCTGCTCAAATTCAAATCCCCCCCTGATACGATTCTGGAGCTTGAGAAATTAAGCAAGGTTGTGGACCCGATTATCAAATTCATGGTTGTGAGGTTTACCAAGAAAAAACAGATCGATGCCATGTTGAAATCTGCTGCAGAGACCCCGGCAAAGGAAAACACGGTATCTGCTGAACCGTCAAAACCTGAACCCCCAACAGCACAGGATAGTGCGGCATCTCCGGAGGAGAAACATGTTCAATAAAGTAATCCTTATTGGCAATCTTACGAGAGACCCTGAGTTACGGTATACACCTCAGGGTACGTCTGTCTGCAGTTTTGGCCTTGCGGTCAACCGCAAGTACAAGCAGGGAGAAGAGATGAAGGAAGAAGTGACATTTGTCAACATCGTTGTCTTTGGAAAGCAGGCCGACTCCTGCGGACAATATTTAAGCAAGGGCAGTGCAACACTTATCGAAGGAAGACTGCGGGAAAACCGCTGGGAAACACCCGAAGGCCAGAAACGAAGCAGGCATGAGGTAATTGGTGAGAACGTCAGGTTCCTTCCCAGAAAACAGGCTGCAGGCAGCAGCGCCAGTATGGACAATATGGGGGGAGGAGACTTTATGCCTCCGGATGATTCTACAGAGATTGAACCATTTTAATTAAAATTAAACTTAATATAAGGAGTTAACAGTGCGTTACCGGAGATTTCATAGAAGAAAGTTCTGCAGGTTCTGCGCAGACAAAATTGATTTTATTGATTACAAGGACACAAAGACGTTCAGACATTTTCTTACAGAAAAAGGCAAGATCATTGCCGCAAGGATGACCGGAACCTGTGCCAAACATCAGAGAGAACTGACAAGGGCCATTAAGAGGGCACGAAACATTGCGCTCGTTCCTTTTATTGAAAAATAATGAGAATTCCTAAAGGCTGGGTGCCTGTCATAGCGTCAGAGATTGTGGAAGAACTGATTAACAGGGACATGGTTAAAATTCAGCTTCCCGAGGACCAGCTTAAAACCGTAATGGAAGAGCTGATCATGGAAGAACTCATGGTGGAAGACAAACTGAATGATGAAGTACGTGAAATGCTGAAGCAGTATGACTCAGAGATTGAAAAGGGACATCTCGATTACCGCAAGCTCTTTGACATGACCAAAAAGAAACTCCTACGGGAAAGGAACATTATCATATGAGACTGTCCGATGATAAAGTAAGCCATCTTACCCATGTAGTGCTCAGGGGTCTCATCGAGAAAAAGGCGATCATCCCGGCTGAAGATGAGGGTGCAATCAGGCGGGAAATGAAACGGATCATTGTAAAGGAGCTTAAACTCGCTGAGGACATTGACAATAAAGTCACGAAAAAACTGGAGTCCTATTCAAAGAAGATTTACGAGGGAAGTTCTGAATGGGACGTGCTCTACCAGAAATTTTATGAAGAAGAATCTGCCAAAAAAGGCAGAGACGTTTAATAATGAGTTGCCCCGAACACTAATAGCACAAACAATGTTTGAAAACGCATTTCCAGACCCTAGGTATTAATGACCAATTTCAAAGCTCAAATTCCAAATGAAGGTCAAAGGCATTATCAAATGAAATGCAATGATTCGAGAGCAGATAAGCTGGGTTGTATAAATGAAGTCAACGAGTTCCGGGTTAACTTATGAACATTGTTTTGACATTGAGGTATTGGGAATTCATTTGACATTTGAGCTTTGAAATTGGTCATTATTCCCTTCTCATCCCCAGCACCAGCATAATAGATGTAATGATCACGCAGGCGTATGCAAATATATCCCCGTTCGCTGCATAAAAACTTTTCTCATGAGTAACAGATATGTTCTCTGTCAGTGAGGCCTTAACAAATATATCGCTCTTCTTTGTTATCCTGCCGCGATAATCAATAAACCCTGAAATACCGGTATTAGCTGACCTTGCTACAGGCACCCTGTTTTCAATGGCCCTGAACACTGCCATTGAAAAATGCTGGTACGGGGCTGATGTACGACCAAACCATGCATCATTCGTAACAGTTACGATCAGATTGGCGCCTTTGTCTATAAATTTCCGGACCAGGCCCGGAAAAGCTATCTCATAACATATCAGGTTACCAATGTTTGCAAATTGCGTAGTCATGACTTTTATTTCTTCACCCCTGACAAAATCTCCGACTGCTGTGACCAGTTTTTTTACAAAAGGAAAAAGGTCGCCGAAGGGGACATACTCTCCAAAAGGGACAAGATGGATTTTGTCATAGACATCAATCTCATCGGTCCCGGGAGACAGCATGATAATACTGTTTGACAGCAGGGACCTGCCTTTCTCACGTCCCTTAAT
This sequence comes from Thermodesulfovibrionia bacterium, assembly GCA_947258735.1. Next base: position 7,195 of record CAMYJJ010000120.1, read on the forward strand.
GAGCACACTTCCAATCAGCATATGAGAATTAATCCGCCTTTGAAGGTCCCTGATTTCAGCGGCAAGGTCCTCTTCATAGTTAAATATAAAAGGGAGCGCTGACTCAGGCCATACAATCAGATCAGGTTTTTCTGAAGCAGCAGCCAGAGTAAGGTCCTTATATGTATCCACCACTTCTCTCTGATACAAGCTGTCCCATTTTTTGTCCTGATCAATATTGCCCTGCAGCACAGTTACCGTGATATTTGTCCCCTGATCAGTGTCCTTGAGTTTATCAAGTCCATATACAACTGAAGCAATCATTATCAGAGACAGGAATATTGTTCCTGAGACTACATACTCCCGGGGAACGTGCTTTGACAAACCGTTTCTGTTCAGATGCAGCAGATCATATACGGTTCCATTCACCGCTGCAACAAGAAATGAGATACCGTATACCCCTGTTATATCGGATATCTGGATCATAGGGAGAAAGCTGTACTGCGAGTACCCGAGCAGAGACCAGGGAAACCCTGTCAGTGCATATGTACGTGCATACTCAAGCGAGACCCACAAAACAGGGACAATTGCCACGGCCGGCAGGCGTAACCTTACATACATAAAACTGAATAATGCTGAAAATATGCCTGTATACATCGATAGATACAGGCATAACAGGATGAGCAGACACAGGCTTGCTATAGCAGGAATATGACCGTAGACATACATTGAATGAAACACCCAGTAAACAGTCCCCAAAAAATATACAAGCCCTGTTACAAAGCCGGGATAGAAATTCTTTTTTGTTTCCCTGTTATCAAGAGAGAATAAAAGAGGGACAAGTGCGACCCAGGCAAGAGGAGATACATTAAAGTTTGGGAATGACAGGACCAGGAGTATTCCTGATATTAATGGAAGTAAAAAAGCGTTTTTATATTTCAGAACAGTCACCTTTCATGTAGTAAAATGAAATTATAAAAAAAATCTATCTATGTTAGAATTACGGGTTATTCTTGACATTGAAAAAAAGCATGAGTTATGCTTTTAGTTCTGTTTGGGCGATTAGCTCAGTCGGTAGAGCAGAGGACTGAAAATCCTCGTGTCCGTGGTTCAAATCCGCGATCGCCCACCATTTTTTCCTTGGTTTTAGTGAATTGCAGTACGTGCCCATTGGTCCTCTTTTTATCATAAAACAGCGTTTGTGACATTTTTTAATACATCTCTTTCAACGTATCGTTTGTAGCAGTATAAAGTTCAAAAGTCTTCCCCTGTTCTCATTCCGCGTCTGCCTTATGCACGTTATTGTACATCAAATACAGATATTATCTTGTGTCAAGAAATTTTCTTTGTATTTTTTTCAGGTAAACCAGCTCTGATAGTAATGTTAGCCCAACTTGCTATTTATTCGAAGGGAATGATTCCTGGAATATCTCAAGCAGTTTGAGGTTCTGCTTGCCGAGCATGATGCAGGTACCGACTATGGCGTAAAAGAGAATGCTGAGCCTTGTCTTTGAGGTGTCATCCTGTATACGTTCCATCTGGTTGAAGTTATAATGATCAGCAAGGCTCCTCAGGTTCTGGATCTGGGTTGTTATGATGTCAGGAGAGACCGTTTCCCTTGTATTTAATGAGGCTTCCACCTCTGAAAATATGTTAAGGATGATCTCCTTGATTTCCCTGAGTTCCTTTACCTGCACATC
>CAMYJJ010000121.1 GCA_947258735.1 Thermodesulfovibrionia bacterium
AAGAGAAATTAACAGGCTGTGCGACGTAATGATTAAATCTGCACACCCAGAAAATATAATTGTCTCGATATTTAACAGTGTTTAGCGTTTGATTGTAAAATAATATAATATTGTTTAGAATATTATTATATTCTGATAAGCAGCGCTAATGACCTTCCGTACATAATGATGAGCAGCAAATCCAAGACCATAGAAGAGGTTCATAATAATTTTGAGTATTATTGTGACCTGATTGAGTTTTCACCGATAGCCATGGGGGCACAGTGTGAAGACAGGATTATTTTTATGAACTCTGCCGGAGCCGCTCTTCTTAATGCCGAGTCTCCCTATGCCCTGTTCGGCAGGTCTCTCATTGATTTTATTCATCCGGATCATAAAAAAAAGGTACAGGAGTGCTTTGCCGGCATAGAAAAGGAAAAAACCGATCCTCTGGAAGTAACAGTTACCGGTAATAAGGGAGCAGACAGATATCTTGAACTTACCGCCTCTGCTTTCAGTTACAAGAATAAACATGCGATTCAGTTTACCCTCCATGACATTACAAAACGCAGGGAAATGGAAGATCTCATCATTCAGTCAAAGCATGAATGGGAAGAAACATTTCATGCCATTACTGATATGGTCACTGTTCATGACAAGGATTTTAATATCATCTACGCAAACAAGGCAGCTGAAAAGATCCTCCAGCTTCCGGCGTTAAGAGCTAATATGGCCAGAAAGTGTTATGCGTATTACCATGGAACAGACGGTCCTCCAACCGGCTGTCCAAGTTGCGATTGTCTTACAACAGGTGCCCCTGCAAACTTTGAGATCTTTGAACCTCATCTGAACATGTATATTGAAATCAGGTCCATGCCCCGGTTTGATCATGATAATAATGTAATAGGACTGATCCACATTGCAAGGGATGTCACAGGCCGTAAGAAAGCAGAAGATGAAATTAAACGGGCAAAAAATGAACTGGAGCTGAGGGTCGATGAACGTACGGTAGAATTGAGATCTGCGAATGAAAAGCTTATAGAGGAGATCACAGAGCGCAAGACGGCTGTTGAGGCACTCCAGAAAAATGAAAGCAAATACCGCACGCTCTCCCAGCAATTTAATACATTGCTTGACGGCATTCCCTATAACCTTCTCCTGCTTTCACCCGAGCTAAAAATATTGTGGGCAAATAAGGCTGTCTCATCCATGTTTAATAACAATACGTCCGATCTGGCCGGAGACCACTGTTACAGCCTCTGCTGCAATATTCTCTCTCCCTGCGAGAGCTGTCCGACGATAAGAAGTTTTAAAACCGGACAGGAGGAGTCATCTGAGATAACAACAGATGAAGGGAAGATTTGGGACATCACCTCATTCCCGATTAAAGATGAATCAGGTGATATAAAGACAGTAATTGAATTTGCAAGGGACATTACGGAAAAAGCTAACCTGCAGGCCAGTGCAACCAGGACCAGACATCTTGCATCGATTGGTGAGCTGGCTGCCGGTGTGGCGCATGAAATTAATAATCCCATTAACAATATAATGAACTATGCACAAATACTCATGGACGAATTCAAAGACGAGGGAAGAGATGACAGTGTGACCCGTCGTATCATAAAAGATGGTGACAGGATTGCTACTATTGTCCGAAGCCTGCTGTCTTTTGCAAGAATCAGAAAAGAGGAAAAGAACCTGATGTCTCTTCAGGATATATTCTCAGATACCATGTCTCTTACGTCCGCCCAGCTCAGAAAAGATGGTATCCATGTACACGTTGGTATTCCGGATAACGTTTTGAAAATACCTGTTCATCCTCAGCAGATACAGCAGGTTTTTTTGAACATAATCAGTAATGCCCGCTTCGCTCTGAATAAAAAATTTCCCGGGACCCATGATAATAAGTCTCTTGATATAACCTGTGAGGAAATTGAAATAAACGATGATCCCTATGTCAGGATACTGTTTTATGACAGAGGAATGGGTATACCTGATAGACTTATTGATAAAGTGATAAATCCCTTTTTCTCGACCAAGCCAAATAATGTTGGAACAGGGTTAGGATTGAGTATAAGTCACGGTATTATTAATGAGCATAATGGCAAACTGATTATCGACAGTCAGGAAGGAGAGTACACCAGCATAACGGTTGTGCTGCCTGTTGTATATGGAGAAGAACATGAAAGCTAGGGTCCTTATTGTTGACGATGAAGAGGGCATCCGATTTACGTTTAAAAAGTTTTTATCCAAAGAAGGATATGACGTTGCTGTTGCAGAAGATTTTAATGAGGCTGTAGGTCTTATATCGGAATCTGATTTTGATGTTATTTTTGCTGATATTATTCTAAAGGGGAAAACCGGGCTCGATGTGTTACGGGAGATAAAAGACCGGAAGCTGCAGTGCCCGGTAGTGATGATCACAGGATACCCTAATTTAGAAACTGCTTCAGAGGCGATCCGGTATGGGGCTTTTGATTACATTTCCAAACCGTTACAAAAGGAAACGTTATTTCATGCGATTGATGTGGCCCTGCAGCACAAAAAGGTGATAGATGAAAAAGAGAAGTACAGGTCCAACCTTGAAGCTATTTTCAGAAGTGTTAAAGATGCAATTATTTCAGTTGACAGGGACCTCAACATACTGGAAGTCAACCATTCTGCCATGGGGATTTGCGGTCTGGGGCGGGACTCGACAGGAAAGAAATTCAGCATGCCGCCTTCTCGATGTGAACAGAAGTGCATAGACTCACTCACAGAAACTATCAGCACAAAAAAACCTTCTGAAATAAACGGACTGGAATGTCACTTTAAAAAGCGCAAGGGACAGATCGTATCAATATTCACTTTTCCCCTTCTTGACCGCCACAACAAATTCTCCGGGGCCATCATGGTGATCAGAGATGAGACCAGATTAAGCGACCTGGAGCGGGAGCTGGGCGAACGTAAGCAGTTCCATAAGATTATCGGGAAAAGCAGCAGTATGCAGCAGGTATATGAACGGATAGAACTCTTAAACGACATAGAGACTACGGTCCTTATAGATGGGGAAAGCGGGACAGGCAAGGAACTCGTTGCCGAGGCCCTGCACTATAAAGGCAACCGCGGCAGCAAGCCGATGGTAAAAGTAAACTGTTCAGCCCTCTCAGAAAACCTGCTTGAGAGCGAACTGTTCGGACATGTGCGGGGTTCCTTTACCGGTGCGATAAAGGACAAAGTGGGACGGTTTCAGCTTGCTGACGGAGGCACCATCTTTCTGGATGAAATAGCTGATATATCTCCAAAGGTGCAGGTCGAGCTCTTGAGGGTACTTCAGGAAAAGGAATTTGAGAGAGTAGGGGACGCCAAAACAATGAAAGTGGATGTCAGGGTCATTGCTGCATCAAATCAGAACCTTTCGGAAAAGGTCAAATCCGGTGAATTCCGGGAAGACCTGTATTACCGTCTCAACGTCATGAAAATAAGCCTTCCGCCCCTCAGGGAACGCCGGGAAGATATACCCCTTCTTGTAGATTATTTTATAAAGAAATTCAATGATAAATTTAACAAGAACATTATGTCGGTTTCTTCAGATGTTCAAAAAAACTTTATGGACTATGCATGGCCCGGAAATGTGAGGGAACTCGAACATGCACTTGAACATGCTTTTATTCTCTGCCAGCAGCCAATTATTACACATGACCATCTCCCTCCTGAATTAAAAACGGTTACTGTGAATGATGATGAGATGCAGGGAAATGGCAGCATTGATGATCCGCAGGTCATCATCCAGGCACTTGAAAAAGCGGCCTGGAATAAAACCAGGGCAGCTTCACTGCTGGGTATAAGCCGTCGCTCCATCTACAGGAAGATAAAGGAGTTCAATATTGCTGAAAGAGAGATGTAGCGTCTAACCTGCTTAATTCATACATTTAGGGAGGATTCCCTTAAGAATACGTATTGCAACGGTCTTGCATATCATCAGGAGATTACACCATGTCTGTCAATGACCTTCAAAGTAAGGCTGTATTTCATTGAATCGTGCCGTATTCAAGACTTATTCTTAAGGGCATCCTCACTGACCAAATATGTATGAAAAATGTAGGGTAATGCATTGACTCTGTTGTGCGTCTGCCTGTCCTCATTCTTGCCATATCCAATAGCAGAGCTGTTTATCCATGATATTATTATAATAATGATTCTCCTATCATCTCAGATGATGATATGCCAAAACATGATAGAACTGTAGGGGCAATATCCATAAGGCTCGGGTTTTCCTTGCCGGGTTTAAAGTTCGTAAAAAGAATTCCCGGTACAAGTGAGGGATCCACGATATGGTCACCGCTCCATTTTTTCAGGTTGTCTTCCATCAGGACTGCGGGGGCCCCTCCGATTGCAGTCTGCCATGAAGCCCTGTACCCGTCTTCGAACCCTACCACGAGGTCCGGCGCATCAGATGAATGGGTACCTGCATATATATCATCCCGGTTATATACATTCTTTACGGCAGACTGATTATTGTCAGGGTCTTTTAAATCTGTAAGAGCAGTGATAATGCTATCAGAGACCTTTTTTGCTTCAGTACCTGATTTAACAATACCCTGCTTTTCCCTGCCTTCAAGATTAAGGTAGATGCTGCCAAAGCCCAGAGAATACGCCTGCGTGTTCTTCCAGTCTACATATTGAAAAAGAGCGCCTCCTTCCTTATCTTCATGAGAAATTTCCTTTGTCAATGTCATGAAACCATTCTGCACGAGCCATGAGTTTAAATGTACGCTTCTTCTGAACGTTGTAAACCCGTGGTCTGAAAAAACCATTAAAGCGGTATTGTCTTCCAGTTTATCCAGTAACCTGCCGAGAATGACATCCATTTTTCTGTAATAATCATCAATGATATGTCCATACTTATCAGCATATGGTTTGTCATACAGAGGATGCTCAGGGTCCCTGGTTGCCCAGAACATATGCTGGATTCTGTCTGTTGAAAAAAAGGCAAAAGCAAACAGTCCTTCTTTCGACTTCTCCAGTTCATGCCAGAGCATCTGTTCCTGCTCTTCTACAATTTCATTGCACATTTTAATAAATGTATCATCATCAATCCTTCCTTCTTCAAATGCCTTGGTGTCTTCAGACATTCCCAAAGTGTAGAAATATCCCAGATCCGTTGATAACTCTTTTATATAGGAATCAGGGCTCGTAATGATAAAGGCAGGGTCTTTAGGGTTAATCTGGACTGCGGTCATGTACAGTTCAAACTCTGGTTCTATCGTATTTAAAAAGAACTTTACTATGCCGCTTACTGTCTTCATCATTCCCAGTTTAAAGGTAACCTCAATCCATTCGCTCCATTGACCACAGGTCAATACCCGTTTTTTGTTATCCACAAGAAGCTCAACTTTTGAATCGTCAGAAATAGTAATATGCATCTTCACCTGTGCCGCATCCCGAGACATGACCTTTGTTATGTTCGGGCCGGAGATGTGCGTCTTGATGAGATTGCCAGTACGCTTGATCCGGATGACTTTATCATGCCCCTCCTCATTTGCGGAGACGTCCCGCGTTGTATAAAATGCATACTTCCCAAGCCCGCCCTTGATATCAGGTACGCCAAGACCGGCATAAAGTCTGGCTTCATTCTGCCTGGGCTGAAACGTCATCGGCCATTTAAGAACAGTTGATGGTACAGCCTTGCCTGATGTAAGGTCCCAGAATGCATCTCCCTGCATGACAGGCAGAAACATTGCCTCTCGTTTTGCAAAGATATTTTTTGGGTTTGGTTTGGTAATACCCAGCACAGGCATATAATCGGCAATCCTCCGGCCGAGAAAATCAAAAATGCCATGGTACCCGGGATTATTCCCTGTTGCGATTGAGGCCCATGCAACCGGACTCTGTGCCGGATTGCTTGTGGCCAGGGTTGAATAACTGCCGGTTTCATTGAGTCTGGTAAAATTCGGTAACTCTCCCTGTTTCATCAGGGATGATACTATCTTTGGATCAAGACCATCCATGCCCAGGAGGATTACTTTTTTATATGGTCTGTTTTCTGAAGTTCTGTTCGACATATGTTATGTACCTTTCTTACAGGGAAGTTATTATAAATTTTAGATTGATTACATCAAGCGTGTCAATCAGCGGGGTGCTTACAAAGTGCATAAAAAATTATAAGTGATGAGAGAGTTTTGTATAGGACCTGGAAATAACTGCTAAACTATACGTCAACGGAGGTATCATTACAGTTGTATATTGAGTGCATTTAATCTATGAAAAGCAGGGCGTTAATACAAATCAGAGGCGTTGTTCAGGGGGTTGGATTCAGGCCGTACATTTATGCTCTCGCCAGAAACCATAATCTCTCTGGATTTGTACTGAACAATACACAGGGAGTGTATATCGAGGTTGAAGGCAGTGAATTAAATATTAACCGTTTCTTAATGGATGTTAAAAATAAAAAGCTCCCTCAGGCTGATATTTTTAGTATACGGAGTGAACAGGCTGAACCGGTGGGTTATAAACAGTTTGAGATTAAGGAATCTGAGAAGAAAGACGTCAGGGCTGTACCCGTATCAGCAGATCTTGCTACGTGTAAAGAATGTCTGTCAGAACTGTCTGATCCGGGTGACCGGCGATATGGCTATGCATTTATCAACTGTACCAACTGTGGTCCCCGCTATACCATTGTAAAGGATATCCCCTATGACCGGATATATTCAACGATGTCAGAATTCACTATGTGTGAAACGTGTTCTGCAGAGTATGAGGACCCTTCTGATAGAAGATTTCATGCCCAGCCTAATGCGTGTGACATATGCGGTCCTCACCTTTCATTGCTTGATAGAGAAGGTAGCAAAATGACAGGTGGCGATGTGATTGACGAAGCTTCAATACTATTAAGGGAAGGTCACATTATAGCTGTCAAAGGGCTTGGTGGATTTCATCTTGCATGTGATGCGTTTAATCAGGAAGCGGTATCTACATTAAGAGAACGTAAGTACAGGGAGTATAAACCATTTGCAGTCATGGTCAAAGACATTATGACGGCAAAACAATTATGTGAAGTGGACCGGAGAGAAGAGCACCTTTTAACGGGCATGCAGCGCCCAATTGTTTTATTGAAGAAAAAGGCGGGCTCTGTCATCGAAGAGGTTGCTCCGCATCAGCAGTATCTTGGTGTCATGTTACCCTATTCTCCGTTACACCATCTTCTCATTGAGAAATCAGGCCTTGTCCTGGTAATGACGAGCGGTAATGTCAGTACCGAACCAATTGTCTATAAAGATGCAGGGGCAGTTGAAAGGCTAAGGAATATAGCTGACTTCTATATCGTACACAACAGGGAGATACATATAAGAACTGATGATTCAGTAAGCCGTATCTGGAGGGGAAAGGAGATGCTGCTTCGCAGATCAAGGGGCTATGCCCCTCATCCATTGCTGTTGAAAAACGGACTCAGGGCCCACATTCTGGCATGCGGAGCAGACCTGAAGAATGTCTTTTGTCTCTCCCGGGGAAACCAGATGTATATGAGTCACCATATAGGAGACCTTGATAACGTCGAGACCCTGACCTCTTTTGAAGAGAGTGTTCTTCATTTTCAAAGGATTTTTTATATTTACCCCGATGTCGTGGCATATGACCTCCATCCCGAATATGCATGTTCTCAATATGCTCTCTCTCTTCAGCATGTTAAAAAAATTGGTGTCCAGCATCATCATGCACATATAGTCAGCTGCATGGCTGATAATGAGATTGATAAACAGGTCATAGGAATAGCTTTTGACGGGACCGGATATGGATTGGATGGAAATATTTGGGGAGGAGAATTTCTTGTATGTGATTATCGTATATGTGAGAGAATGGCGCATGTTGAATATTTTCCTCTGCCGGGAGGAGATAAGGCGATCGTTGAACCATGGCGGGTTGCAGCATCTTTATTATTTCGCATTTATGGAGACGCCATGATGAATCTTGACATTGATTTTATCAAACAACTTGATATGGATAAATGGAAAATAATTAAGCATATGATCGAAAGAAATATAAATTCTCCTTTAACATCCAGTATGGGGCGTATATGTGATGTTGTGTCAGCACTCACAGGGGTGAGAGGCAGTGTCTACTATGAAGGCCAGGCAGCCATAGAGCTTGAAATGATAGCAGACACTGATGAATCAGGTGTTTATGAATATGGCATAAAAGATACTAACGGAATAAGGGAGATCCTTTTAGCACCTTTAATTAAAGGGATTGTTTCTGATATTGAAGGTGGTACAGAAGTGGAAAAAATATCAGCCAGGTTTCACAATACCATTGCCAGCATATCTCTGGATATGAGCATATACATCAGGAAACTGAGGGGAATTAATAGTGTTGCTTTAAGCGGGGGGGTATTTCAGAATATGGTTCTTCTGGACAAAATGTTTGGATTACTGAAAAAAAATAATTTTAACGTCTACACCCACCAACGAGTGCCAACGAATGACGGCGGAATAGCTCTGGGGCAGGCAATTATAGCAGATGAAAAGATGAATCAGCAGGCATAGGTATACGGTTTGTTTGCAGATATACTAATCACGATTGAGATCACTACCACGTGCTTAATGCAGTTCTTTTCCAGCCTAAAGATGTTCTGATATAAAGGTAATCATCATCCCACGCAATAGTTCCGGTAACTCCGTTTGAGTCATTTGGACCGGTTGGCGTGTACGATGTTCTTATAGTGAATTGTCTGTATGCCTGTGGATGACTCACATCTATTCTTGAAAAGGGGTTAACAACTCCAAAACCATTCACCCCTCCAGGATATAATATTTCACTGGCCTTGATCGTTAATTGATCATCTTGTGACTCTTCAATATACGTGAACCCTATATCACCAAAAGTTAT
>CAMYJJ010000122.1 GCA_947258735.1 Thermodesulfovibrionia bacterium
TCAACACAAAAGGCCCTTGCCTCATCTTCAAAAGCCTGGTTGTTCTTTGTTGTTTCAAGGTCCTGTTCATTGGCCAGTCTCAGGACTTTTTTCAAAGGTTCTCCCTTACGTTCCATAAGGTGTTTTGAAGTAACAACATTCCCCAGGCTGAGCCCCATTTTTGAATCAACCACAACTTTTGTGCCCGGAGAAACTTCAAGATTACCTATTTCAAACGTATAGACCTTTCCACAGGACCTGAATCTTACCCCTACGGCAGATACAGGTTCATCATTTTTCTTTTTATCATCTGGCGAGGTATCAATATCTGCTGATAGCTTTTCGCCAGAATGCTCAGGGTTCTCTGACCCGTCAACCTGCAGTTCTTTTTCTTCATCTACTATATTGTTGTTTTCTGTCATCTCTTTATCTCATTCTGACTGCATATGTAATCAGTGGGTATATATCAGTCGGTTTATTAATTATACACCCTGCTGGTACGAAGTGAGTTCTTTAATAAAAGGCTTGTATAGTTAAGCGTAAGCTGTTTATTCAGGTTAAAATTAAGTTTGCTTCTGATATTATTAATCTCCCGGGCCAGTGTCAGTATATCTTTCAGCGCTGTCCCGGATATGATAGATTTTATTTCGTTTTCCTTATCAGTGTTTATCAGGAAATCAGCCCGGCCGGTGGCCCTGTATACAGCCAGGTCCCTGAGCCACAACTGACACCAGTCAAACCATGTCTCCATCTCTTCTCTGTTGTCCCATATGTCTTCCTCCTGGGTCCGGAGAAGTTTGATCAGAGCTTCAAAAGAACGGTCCCTCTGGTCAATCAGCTCCTCGTTAAGCGCGTACCCCAATCTGCCGCCGGACAGTCTGCTCAGTAGTAATGAGTTCTCTTTATTAAGTCCCTCTGATTTCTCTTCAATCAGGGCCCCCATGGTGTCAATCGGAAGCGGGCTGAAATTAATCCTCTGGCATCGTGAGCGGATCGTGGGAAGCAGCAGGTCAGGCCGCGATGATATCAGTATCAGTATGCATTCAGGAGATGGCTCCTCCAGGGTCTGTAAAAAGGCATTTGCAGCAGACTGGTTTAGCCTGTCAGCATTGTCAATAATGGCTATCTTCCATTTTCCCTCAAAGGGCTTATATGATAGTGATCCCTGCAGTTCCCTGATGACAGAGACAGTTATCTGTCCCCCGTCACCTTCCGGAGCTATCATGACAACATCAGGATGATTTCCCCTGTCTATTTTCCTGCATGAACCGCAGACACCGCAGTTATCAATCTCAACATCTCCTGCTATTCCGGTTGGATCTTCATATTTGGCAAAGAGACCATCACCTTCCTCTTTCCTGCAGTTAAGGGCCTTTGCAAAATTCACAGCGGTCAGTCTTTTTCCTATCCCGTCATCACCGGCAAATAACAGGGCATGAGGTACCCGGTTTCTGGCAATGCATCCTTTCAGAATATCAATTGCCCTCTGCTGTCCGATAATCTCCTTTAACGCCATTGTTCCTCAATTATTTTTATAATGTCTTCACTGATCTCTTCAGGGCCCCGGGATGCATCAATTACTTTTACCCTGTCAGGCTCTTCCGAAGCTATCTGGATAAAACCCTTTCTCACACGCTTATGGAACTCAACTGTTTCCAGTTCAAACCTGTCCTGCTTGCCTGCTTTCCTGTTTCTTTTCAGTCCCTCCTCAACATCCAGGTCAAGTAAAAAGGTCTGAAATGGTTTCAGGTCAGGATTAACTATTTCATTTAATCTGCTCAACAGCTTCAGGTCAATTCCCCGTGCATGTCCCTGGTAGGCTACGGTCGAATCAGTGAAGCGGTCTGTGATAACAACGGTATCATTCAGTATTGCAGGATAGATCACTTCCCTGACATGCTGCGCCCTGGATGCATAATACAGCAGAAGCTCTGTAAGAGGCTCCATATGGTTCCCGGGCTCAAGAAGAAGTTTTCTGATTTTCTGCCCTATCGTAGTCCCTCCCGGTTCAACAGTATCAATGACCTTCCGGCCTTTGGAGCGGAAATATTCGGCGAGGCGTTTTGCCTGAGTGCTTTTACCGGAACCCTCTATTCCTTCAAATGATATAAATCCCTTAGCCCTCGACATAACTGTTGCGTAGCTCCTTCAGAAGAGAAAATGCCTTAAGCGCATCTTCGGTATTGAGAGAGCCTGTACCGCACGAAGGGGTGATGAGTATCTGGTTTCTCAGTTTGTCAGAAGGGACGCCTGCCTTTTCAAGTGAGGTCAGTCCCCGTTCAAACTGCTCTTTCAGTCCGGGAAGGGTGACTTCTTTGATGGCATCTGTTGTTGGAATTATTCCGCTGGCAATAACCCCTCCTCTGTCTATAAACCCCTTAATATCATCCGGATAAATAGCAAGCGTGTCCCAGAAATAATAGGAATCATAGTTAAACACATCAATTCCCGATGAAAGCACCAGAGGCCAGTCTGCCTTTCCACAGCAATGAATACCGGCTATTCCGCCGCATTCCTGGATAAATGCTACTATTTCTTTCAGCAATCTCGATGCCTCTTCATTACTGACTCCGACATACGTCGATGTGCCAAGCGCTGAAAGTATGGGCTCATCAATAAAAATCAGGACCCTGTCAGCATACTTCTTAAGCTCCTGCATCTGCCAGATAACTTTGCCTTTTAGTAATTCAAGGGACAGCTCCTTTTTTTCATCATCAAAAAATATCGGACGCTTCTCACTGTCAGTGAGCGAAAGGGCAAAGGTAAGCGGTCCGGTGATATGACCTTTAATAACCTTATATCTGTCATTCCTCTCTTTCAGCATATCGATAAATGTGTAAAAACCTGCTGCGTATTCTTTTGAAATAGGGAACCCGGATTTGTTGGCTATCGCTTCATAAAATGCTGTTTCTGCAGCTTCCTCAGCCGAATTAATGAATATGTTTTCATCTCCAATCTTTATAAACGGGAACCCTTCTGAATACTGGGGGACCATAAGTTCATGAAAGCTTCTGTGCGGAAGCTGGGGCCAGAACGGTATATCAACCGAATCAAAAATGACCTTGCAGGCCTCCACCGGATCGGTATGGGGCAGACTGCCTATTCCTGTGCTGTTAAAACTCTGAAACATAACTATTAATCATACTCCATGATGCCTGCAACTTTCAAATATTGTAACTACTTAGGCAGGTTAAAAAGCACGAGGTTCAGAGGCACAAAGGATCAAAGGGACAAAGTGAAAAGATTACCATTTTTTCATGTATTGTCTTTAAAACTTTGTACCTTTGTACCTTTGTACCTTTGTACCTCTGTACCTCTGTGCCTCTGTGCCTTTGTGCCTTATGTACCTACCTTCTGACTCATTGACATGACATAACACATATTTTAAACTTCTTGCACTTAAATAGAGACATAGTCAAACAGTTGTTGAGCAACAGTTGAGCTACTGTTAAACAATGTTGAGCAAAAATCTTGGAATTAGTTATTATGAAAAAATCAGCAAAAGACCCTGTAAAAATCCAGACAATGTTTTCAACCATTGCCCCCCGTTATGACCTGCTTAACAGGGTCCTGAGCCTTGGGATAGACCGTCGCTGGCGCAGGTTCGCGGTTAATCAGCTTGTAAAAAGAGATAATGCCCATTACCTTGATGTCGCGACCGGCACATCTGATGTTGCCCTCGAGATAGTAAACAGCATACAGGGATCAAAAGTGACAGGGGTAGACTTCAGTGATGGCATGCTTAAACTTGGAAAGGAAAAAGTCCGGAGTGCAGGGCTGCATGACAGAATTGATGTGCGCTTTGGCGATGCAACAGACCTGCCTTTTGATGACAACACGTTTGACGGATCGATCATAGCATTCGGCATAAGAAATGTTCAGGATTATAAAAAGGGCATAAGCGAAATGGGCAGGGTCATCAAAAGCGGCCGCAAAGTTGTCATACTGGAGTTCACGACCGTGCAGAGCAGAATATTTAAGCCTCTTTATGTTTTTTATATCACCCGCGTCCTTCCGTTTATTGGTGAACTCATCTCAGGGAAAAAAGGGGCCTATACATATCTCCCTGATTCCATGTTACATTTTCCAGTCCCTGATGAGCTGAAAAAAGCAATGGAAGAAACAGGCCTTCAGGAGGTGAGATATTTCAAACTTACTTTAGGGATTGTCGCTGTACATGTCGGTACGAAAACGTGAGCCGCTTTGTCGTACAGGAACATCATGCCACTCATCTTCACTGGGACTTCCGGCTTGAAAAGGACGGTGTGCTAAAGAGCTGGGCTGTTCCAAAAGGCCCTCCTGAGAAAAAGATGATCAAGCGCCTTGCCATTCAGGTGGAAGACCATGATCTTGAGTATATAGACTTTGAAGGGGACATAGAAGAAGGTGAATATGGGGCAGGGTCTGTCAAAATCTGGGACAAAGGTTCTTATTCAATCGAATCAGAGAGCAAAAAGAGTCTGGTAATTGATCTGAACGGCGACCGCCTTAAAGGCAGGTACAGCCTGGTGCACCTGAAAGATAAACAGTGGCTTTTGATAAAATTGTGATTCAGTTTATGGATTGATTAGTATCTGCGAATAATTAGCTGCGTCTGATTGTCATTCCCGCGGTCTGTTGGGCGGGTCGTTTCGACCGGCTAAAAGACTGCCGGAATGACAAACAAAGGAATATAGGATTAAACTTGAAGCAGAGCTTCGAGGAATTCTGTTGATTATAAACATCTGGCATGACAAAAAATAAAATAATTTTACCCCTTGCCCCCTGGAATCCTTGAATCCTTAATAATATGAACTCAAGTGATCTCCTCAAAAATGGTCTGACCGAACTCGGGTTAGACTATTCTGCTTCTCAGATCGAGTTATTTATGCTCTATCTCTCGGAATTAAAAAAGTGGAACAGCACATACAATATTACTGCATTAAAGACAGATGGGGACATAATCATCAAGCACTTTCTTGATTCCCTTCTTTACCTGAAAGCCATCCCGGATAGAAATATAAGGCTTGCGGATATCGGCTCAGGAGGAGGGTTTCCCGGAATTCCCATAAAAATTATGCAACCTAAGATTAAGATGACGCTCATAGAGCCCTCACGAAAAAAGGCTTCTTTCCTTAGAAATATTGTCCGCAAAACCGGGTTACCTGAAATAACTATATTGCAGAACAGGATTGAACAGCTGGATGAAGAATTCAGAAACAGTTTCGACCTGATAGTGTCCCGGGCTACATTTGGTTTACAGGAATTTCTTGATCTGGCCTGTCCCTTTTTAAATGATTCAGGAAAACTGGTGATCAGCAAAGGGCCGAAGTCTGAAGATGAATTGAAACAAATAAACGGGAAAGCGGGTATCAGTCCTGTAGAACATATCCTTCTTCTAAAGCTTCCTTTTACAGATGCTGAGAGACATATAATAATCCTCAGATGTTAAAATATTAAGATGAAATCTTTTATTGTTGCCATCTCCGGGGCAAGCGGGTCTATCTACGGGATCAGACTTGTCATGGAACTTATTAAATCTGATGTTGAAGTCCATCTGTGCCTTTCTGATCAGTCTTTTTCGATAGTTAAAACCGAAACAGGAATAGACCTGTCAGGAATTAATGTTCGGGAGTCAGAAGACAAGATCCAAAAGCATTTTAACTCCGAACAAATCAATTATTACAGCAATGGCAACCTGGCCGCTCCCATATCAAGCGGTTCGTTTAAAACTGACGGCATGATTGTTGTACCATGCTCGATGAAGACACTCGCAGGCATTGCACACGGATATGCAGGCAACCTCATTGTAAGGGCTGCTGACGTCGTCATGAAAGAAGGAAGAAAACTCATCCTGTCACCCCGTGAAATGCCCTTTAATACCATTCACCTTGAAAATATGCTGAAACTCAGCCGCATGGGAGTTACCATAGCTCCGCCCATTCCTGCTTTTTACCAGAAGCCTGAAAACATGGACAATATTATTGAGTTCGTGGTGGGAAAACTGCTCGACAGTGCCGGGATCGAACACCGTCTGTTTAAAAGGTGGGATGGAGTTATGAAGCAGGACTGACCGCTTTAAAGAATGCCCAATTTCAAAGCTCAAATGTCAATTGAATTCCCAATGTCTTAATGTCAATACAAAGTACATATGATTATCCACACTCGTTGACTTCAGTTATAAACTGCTTCTAATCCGCTTTACTATTACTTATATTTAATTAATAGTGCCTTTGACCTTCATTTGACATTTGAGCTTTGAAATTTGTCATTGGACAAACATTAGTTATGCCTGCTTTACCTAATGCGTTTAAAATTATTGCGGACTGAACAACCCGGTGCTCAAATACCTGTCCCCCCTGTCAGGAAATATGACCACTATATTTTTACCCTTTCCGAGCCGTGCGGCTACATTCAGTGCTGCATAAGCAGCAGCCCCACAGGAAATTCCAGCGAGTATTCCTTCCTCATTGGCTATCCGTCTGACTGTAGATGCTGCATCCTCATCTGATACCGGCATAACTTCATTATAAATTTCTGTATTCAGCACCCCGGGGTAAAATCCCGCACCAATACCGGCAATTTTATGAGGGCCTGGATCTCCTCCTGACAGGACAGGTGATGCTGCAGGTTCAACAGCAGTAATTAAAATATCAGGATTTCTCTCTTTAAGCACTTCACCGACACCCGTAATTGTGCCTCCGGTTCCCACCCCTGCAACAAACCCGTCAATGCTCTCCCCGAGAGAATCAATTATTTCCAGAGCAGTAGTTTTTCTGTGAATTTCAGGATTGGCTGGGTTTTCAAACTGCATGGGCATAAAGTAGTCCGGATTCTTCTTTAAAATTATTTCAGCCTCTTCCACAGACCCCATCATGCCCCTTGCGCCGTCAGACAACACGAGTTCTGCTCCATAAGCCTGAAACATCTGCCTTCTCTCAACTGACATGGTTTCCGGCATCGTCAATATTAATGTATACCCCTTGACTGCAGAAATGAGCGCCAGTCCGATTCCGGTGTTGCCGCTCGTTGGCTCAAGAATTGTACCGCCCGGTTTCAACCTGCCGTCACGTTCTGCTGTCTCTATCATTGAAAGGGCGATCCTGTCCTTTACTGATCCGCCGGGATTAAACCCCTCAAGCTTGGCCCAGACATCAGCACTGTCAGCATCAGGCAGGTGATTGAGCTTTACGATAGGTGTATTACCTATAAGATGTATGATATTTAAAAAAGGTTTCACAGTCATTTTGATTCAATCATGAAGGATTATAGCACATCAATTTGTGCTTCAGAGACTAATTCTTGCAGACAGGTATTTCGGGGTGATGAAATTTTAGTATACATGTTACATATCAAAAATAGACAATATTTTTTTTAAATCTGATTATTAATATTATTATATTGACGAAATAACGGACACGTGATATACCAGACAAAATATTTATGGATAATAATGGATGGAATATTAGATATATGTCAACCTGAAGTGTAATGATATGAGCCCCATATCTAAAAAAATTGTTGCACTCAAGGCCGAATTTTGCTGCGGCAGTTTCTGCTGTAATGGATTTATAGAAAACCTTTCTGAAAACAATATCTCTTGCACTACCACTGAAAAAAACCTGTCTCCGGGCACTGAATTCCAGGTAAGATTTCAATCTGATTCGGGAGAGGCACTCAATCTTAACTGCAAACTAAAGTGGTCATATGAGACCCCGCCGCATGGAATTACAAACAGCATTGGAATGGAAATATTACATCAGCCGACACAGTACAAAACTTTTCTGGAAAGTCTGCAGTAATTTCTTCTCTTTATACTTCCTGTTGCGCAAATAGACCTTAAAATCTCATCTGGCAATATGTCGCAAGACTGTGTTCGTCCGTCATTCCGGCAGTCTTTTGAGCGGGAATCCAGAGATAGATGGAAGCTTTAATTTATTGAGAAAGACGATCCTGAATGGAATACTTTATATGATCATATTTTATCCGAACTCTGGATTCCCGATAAACAAACCTCGGGAATGACAAAACTAAACCATATGGAAAATGTTGAAATTGTACCGACACCTGAGCCAGTAGTGCCACTTTATTACGTATATATCCATTCCGTATCAGGCATTCTCAATGATTTTCGTCTGTAACTGATATTCATACCCAACCGATATGTAATGTTGCGTGGATTTCTCATGCATCTTTTTAAAATGCTGCTCCATGTGTATGTTTTTCTGAATAATGCATAGTAGCCCTGCTGCAATTCCTCGGCTGTCATGTTTTTTGGACTGAAAATAACTTCACTGGTATGATATCTGGCCCAGTCACTGTCTGTTATTCTGCCATCTTTCTTCATCGTATCATAAAGCCTGGTTCCCGGAAACGGTGTCAGAATATTCAACTGGGCAGCATCGATTTTATTTTCCATAATAAAATCATATGTCCTTTTAAATACCGAGGGGTCATCTTCATCAAGTCCGAATATAAAGCTTCCCAGTATGTTAATGCCTGCCCCGTGTATTTTCTTGATGGCCTCTTTGTATGCGTCAGGTGAGTTCCAGGATTTGTTCATTTTCCGGAGATTCTGCTCTGAAAGAGACTCAAAACCGATAAAGGCATACTTGCCCCCGCTTTTTGCATATAATGAAAGCAGTTCATCATCTTTTGCAATGTTAATTGACGTCTGCCCTCCCCATGTCCTGTTAAGTGGTATCAGGGATTGAAACAGCTCTCTTGCAAAGTCTTTCTGGCCTGTTATATTGTCGTCAACAAAGAAAAAGTCTCTTGTGTCAAATCTCTTTATCTCATCGATCACATCCGAAACCGGCCGTGTCCTGTATTTTCTTCCGAAGAATGCT
>CAMYJJ010000123.1 GCA_947258735.1 Thermodesulfovibrionia bacterium
AATTCAGTCGTCCAGAGGCATCATCCGGGGACGAGGTCATGGTGAAAATAATTATAGATAACTCAAGGACAGGCCATAAAATGCCTACAGGGAGCGCGGACCTCAGATTTATGTATCTTGATGTTAACGTCATTACCGGTGACAAAATCATGTCTCTTCCAGCTGTCCCTGCCGATAAATCGACCGGGTATGACGTAACAGGATTGAATACGTCTGACATGTCAACATTTGGAGATAATATAACCAGGGGGATGCGCATTTACCGCTCCATATTTGTGGATACAATGGAGCGGCCGACCCTGTCATCGTATGAGGCTGTTAAGATTATCTTTGATAATCGTATAGATGCATGTGAAATCCGGGAGGAAAACTACGCATTTCTTATACCTGATGATGTCAGAGATGTCATCTCTTTTGAAGCCAGGTTATATTACGTGCCCTATCCGGCATCATTTGCGGAGAAGCTGGGATTGCCAGAACCGGAAGCATTTGAGATATCATCTATTAAGAAGCCGCTCATCATAAAGTAAATTCCCTGTACCTCTTCAGTGTTTCATTTCTCCTGTTGACCTTTTGTTCTCAGGTACATATACTATTCCGCAATTAGGGACATGGCTTTGAAATCATCTTCCATTTAAAGCCTGAACAGAAAATAATTATATTGTTTTTTACTGCATTGCATGGCATTGCCGTAAAAGGGGAAAGGAGCTTGTTGTGGGAAAGACAAGGTATTATTTTGTTGCAGTAATTTTTTTATGCATGTTTTTTATATCTTCTGCGTCAGGATATGAGAATGGACCGGGCAGACAATGGGTCAATGTCAGCAATGGTATTAAGGATGCAGAGATAGAAGATGTTGTTGTCAGTAATCAGGACCCTGATGAGGTATACGTCATTTCAGATAAGGCTGTTTACCTGTCGCATAATAGCGGAGAAAGCTGGTCTGAACGTCTCTCTTTCAGAACGACAGAGAACAGTATTAATGCAATTGCACTGTCAGGAGAATCAGACACCGTTTATGTTGGAACAGCTGATGGACTTTTCAAAGGCATGGATAAGGGATCAACATGGGAAAGAATTTTCAGGGGGGTGGGTGCGCTTGAGAATGCAGTATGTGCCGTTGCTGTCGCTGCCCGAAAATCAGAATTCATAATGATAGGGACAATGTCAGGCATCTTTTTAACAGAAGATGGCGGGAGAACATGGTCAAAAGCAAAGAATATTCATGGTCAATCCGTTGTCACATCAATTGCAGCAAACGCGTCCAATCAGAACATTGTCTATGCTGCATCAAGTAAGGGAGCGTATAAAAGCATTGACCGTGGGGCCAGCTGGAACCGGATATATGAACTCATAACTCCAGAAGAAGACTATGAGTATCTGTTTGAAGATGAAGAAGAAGACATTTCTCACATCAAGTATATAATCAAAGCAAGAGATATTCTCGTTGATCCTGAAGATGATAAAATTATATATCTGGCCACTTCAAATGGTCTCTTCATAAGTCCTGATGAAGGGGGTTCATGGAAACGTGCAGATAGTTCCGGACTGTTAAGCCGCAACATACGATCTGTTATTGCGACAGGGGATCATTCTCTGTATGCAGCCACGGACAGAGGAGTATTCACACATACAGATGATTCATTCAGATGGCACGCACTGTCCGAGGGTCTTTCAACAACTGATATTCATTCTCTGGATTATAGTGCACCTGCCGGATATGACAATATGGTTCTCTGGTCAGCATCCGGACACGGTGTTTTTAAGACTGAAAAATCGGTAGATGGTCAGTTGTCCGGAAAAAATGGAATGACGGTGGAACAGGCCCTGTCCATGTTTGCTCATGAGCCGTCACTAAGGGAGATACGGCAGGCTGCCATAGAATATGCCGAAGTGCAGCCTGAAAAAATTAAGAGGTGGAGAAAGGCAGCATCGAGAAAGGCATGGCTCCCTGATCTGAGACTGGCTTATGATGACGCAGATGACTGGCAAAGCAGTACATATTTCTACAAAAATACCTATGAAGAACAATATCTAACAGATGATGATATTACTGAGGGAAATGACAGGGGCTGGTCGGTTTCCCTCACATGGGAGCTCGGAGACCTGATCTACAACAGCGCCCAGACAACCATTGATGTCAGGTCCAGGCTGTTGGTCCAGTTAAGGGATGATATCCTGAATGAAGTCACCCGGCTGCACTTTGAAAGGAGAAGAATGCAGATCGACATGATCACTGCTCCAGCACCAGACCTGGACAGCAGGATAAATAACGAACTCAGGCTGCAGGAACTCACTGCCGGAATCGATGCGCTGACAGGTTCATATCTTTCAAAAAGACTGAACCGGTAGTAAAAGACAGGGATTAGGGATTAGGGATTAAGGATTAGGGAAATGACATACATGCACAATGAATTGCCAGATATGAACTCATACTGAACCGTATCAGTGCTTCAAATCAAATACTGAATCCTGATCCCTGACCACTGTCTACTCACTACAGCTTTATTACAGTTTCTCAGCTTCATCGATGAGCATAACCGGGATGTCATCCTTAATATGATAGAGAAGTTTGCACGAGTCACAGATGAGCCCATCACGGGAATCATTAAGCCTGATATCACCCTTGCATTTTGGACATGCGAGTATATCGAGAAGTTCTTTGTCTACAGGCATATTTACCTCGAATTAAGTTTTATAATAATAGCAGTATGATGGGTGCTATCTCAAGTCGTTTCTCGCTTTTCCTTTGTCGAACCTCTCCTGTCCGGGCGAATAGCAATATGCCCCTACAAAGATAACCTGCCTTTACCTATAACCCATTACCTGTTACCCATTACTCAAAAATCCGCCAGCAGCTCTTTTCCAATTTGACTTACTTCAGGGCTATCCTTAAACTTATTGTTCATGAAACAGGAAGTGATAAAATCTTTGCAAATAGCATTTGAAAGCCTGAAAGAACAGTGGGGTATTGACACTCTTCCAGAGGTTGAAGTTGAGATCCCGAGGGATGATACAATGGGGGATTTTGCATCATCATCAGCAATGAAACTTGCCAAAACACTTAAGAAATCTCCCAGGGAAATAGCAAATGAGATTGTTACGAAATTGATTGAACAATCGTCAGATCTCTATGAGAGTATTACTGTAGCAGGCCCGGGATTTATTAATTTCAGGTTTAATAAAGGTTTTTTTCAGAGTCAGCTAAAAGCGCTACTGAAAGGTGACGAATTGTTTCTTCGGTCGGATATAGGTAAAGGACAGAAAATCCAGATTGAGTTTGTGAGCGCAAACCCTACAGGTCCGTTGCATATAGGACATGGCAGAGGTGCGGCAGTAGGGAATGCTCTCTGCAACATCCTGGAAGCGGCCGGATATAACGTAGAGAGGGAGTTCTATATAAATGATGCGGGGCTGCAGATTAATCTGCTCGGGCAATCTGTATATGCAAGGTATCAGCAGCTGCTTGGTAATGACATTGCATTCCCTGAAGACGGATATAAAGGAGAATATATCGAGTCTCTTGCGAGGTTGATTAATGAAACATATGGCAATACATATCTGGACCAGTCATTTGATGAATGCAGCGGTCCCATAACAGAGTTCGCATATAACATGATGCTGGACAATATTAAACATGACCTGAAGGATTTCGGGATCATCTTTGACAGGTGGCAGAGTGAAAAAGATCTTCATGAAAATGGAATGGTCGGTACAGCTTTAGATTCATTGAACGATAAAGGCCTGCTCTTTGAAGAAGGAGGCGCACACTGGTTCAGATCAACTGCTTTTGGGGATGATAAGGACAGGGTCGTGAAAAAGAAGGACGGTGAATTTACCTATTTTGCCTCTGATATTTCTTATCATAAAAACAAACTTGACAGGGGATTTGATGAGATTATTGACATATGGGGTGCTGACCATCATGGGTATATACAAAGGATACGGTCTGTACTTGAGGCGTTTGATCTGCCCAAAGATAAATTCAGGGTGATTTTAATTCAGATGGTAAGTCTTTTGAGACATGGTGAACCTGTTCAGATGTCAAAAAGGGCAGGGGCATTCGTAACACTCAGGGAAGTGATAGAAGAAGTAGGCCCTGACATTACCAAATTTATTTTTCTTACAAGAAAGGCTGACAGTCACCTTGATTTTGATATTGATGTTGCAAAGGAACAGTCTGCTGAAAATCCTGTTTTTTATGTCCAGTATGCTTTTGCGCGTATCTCCAGTATCTTTCGTCAGGCCAGTGAAAAGAGAGTCTGGAGACTGGAGTCAGGAGTACAAGAGGCTGATCTCACGCTGCTGACTGAGAGTGAAGAAATTACTCTTATTAAAAAGTTGTTGCAGTATCCCATGGTGTTTGAAGGAGCTGCAATTGCCTGCGAGCCTCACAGGATAACGTATTATCTCCAGGAACTTGCCGGAGTCTTTCATGGATATTATTATAAACACAGGGTAATATCTGATGACAATCAACTTACATGTGCGAGGCTCAGTCTTTGCAGGGGAGTAAAGATAATTCTGGAAGAAGGCCTGAAACTTCTCGGGGTGAGCACACCGGAGAAGATGTAATATAAAAAACGTGTCCGCCGACCGTCTTCCGCTGACCGTAAACAAGTAACAGACTACGGACTACGGAATACGGACAACGGACAGCGGACAGCGGAGCTGGGAGATTACCATGGAATACATCATCGCCTTGACCATTCATATATTGTCCATCGTCATCTGGATCGGGGGAGTAGCATTTGTGACTCTGGTAACTTTCCCTATGATACGCAGGATGGATAAATCACTGGAAATGGTCATGATGTTCCAGGGAACTGAACACAGGTTTGGTAAGATTGCAAAGGTAATGGTGATTCTTGCCGGATTGTCCGGACTATATCTTATATATGAAAAAGGCACCAGTTTTGGTGTATGGCTCATGATAGTTATATGGTCTTTCTATGCAGCCCTCCTGTTCGGGCTTGAAAAGATGATATTTAAAAAACTCTTTGGTCAGCCCTCAAACGTTATGGACACCAAAAAAGTGTTTAATATTCTCCAGACATTTCATTGGATCGTGCTCGGGTTGAGTTTTCTGGCGATAATAGCAGGAATATATGCAGGTCATTATTAATCTTAAGTTGGCCGTAGGGGCGAACGGCCGTTCGCCCTTACAAATCATAAAATGCAATTTAATATAACCAAAACAGATGGAGGTGCGCGCCTTGGTGAGATTATTACAAAGCGAGGTGTTATAAACACTCCCGCCTTTATGCCTGTCGGGACAAATGCCACAGTTAAGGCCATGACGTCTGGAGAGATGAAGGAACTTGGTACAGACGTTTTGCTGTCCAACACGTATCACCTGTATCTGCGTCCCGGCCATGATGTTATCCGTGAAGTAGGCGGACTGCATACGTTTATGCAATGGGATGGACCAATTCTCACTGACAGCGGCGGCTACCAGGTTTTCAGTCTTGCCCCATTAAGGAAAATTAGAGATGATGGGGTTGAATTCAGGTCGCATATTGACGGGTCTCTTCATTTTCTTACCCCTGAACTGGTTATGGAAATACAGGGGGCACTCGGGTCTGATATAGCTATGGTATTTGATGAGTGCACACCGTATCCGGCAGATAAGGATTATGTTTTGAATTCCCTTAAACTGACGAGTGCATGGGCCAGAAGATGCAAAGACTTTGTGCGTTCAGAGTCAGGAGTTAAGAGTCACAATAACTTAATAACTCAAGATGCAAAACTCAAAACTCAAAGTCTCTTTGGTATTGTTCAGGGGGGGATGTTTAAGGATTTAAGAAAACAGAGTGCAGACGAGCTAATGGAAATGGATTTTGATGGATATGCTCTTGGAGGACTGAGTGTAGGAGAGCCTAAAGAGCTCATGTATGAAATGGTTAATTGTACTGCTCCTCAGTTACCAGAGGATAAGCCCAGATATTTAATGGGAATAGGCGATCTTATGGATGTTCTTGAGGCTGTATCTGCAGGGATTGATATGTTTGATTGTGTTATGCCCACACGTAATGCACGCAATGGAACGTTATTTACCAGTCAGGGAAGAATAAGCATAAAACGCGAAGAATACAAAAGAGATCCGGGTCCGCTGGATCCGGATTGCATGTGTTATACGTGCAGCAAATTCTCAAGGGCTTATTTGCGCCATCTCTACATGACCAGGGAAATCATCTCGATGAGATTAAACACTATCCATAACATTCATTTCTTTCTTGAGTTTTTCAGGGAAATGCGGGAAGCTATTGGCAATAGTGAATTCAAGAAGTTTAGAAACAGGCAGACGCCGATACTGCAGAAAAATTTTCACATATAGGGGCATGGCACGAAGTGCCCCTGCATTTGATATAATGACAACATGAATATTCTTATAACAGGAGGAAGAGGATTTGTAGGATCAGCTCTGAGCAGGGAACTCCGGACTGCAGGGCATGATGTAGTTATTACAACCAGGAAGGAATCAGAATCTCAAAGCGAATTAACATGGAACCCTCCTTCACTTATTCCTCCAAATAAGATTTCAAAATTTAAAGCAATAGTAAACCTTGCAGGTGATTCAATATATTCAGACAGGTGGACGAAAGATAAAAAAGAACGGATTCGATCAAGCCGCGTCAATACAACACACTATCTCATTGAGTCAATCAAAAATGCGGATGTAAAACCTGAGATATTAATAAATGCTTCAGCTGTAGGTTTTTACGGCCCGAGTGGTAATGAAGAAATCACTGAAAACGTTTCAGCAGGTGAGGACTTTCTTGCTTCGGTGTGTAAAGAATGGGAATCTGAGGCCCTAAAGGCAGAGAAGCTGGGAGTAAGGACAGTTATCACACGGTTTGGATTGGTGCTTGGGAAAAATGGGGGAGCGCTGCAAAAAATGATACCTCCTTTTAAGGCATATGCAGGAGGGTATCTCGGTACTGGAAAACAGTGGATGTCCTGGGTACATGTTGAAGATGTATCCGGGTTTATTAAATATGCAATAGAGCATAGTAAGATTTCCGGTATGTATAATCTCACATCACCCAATCCTATCACCAACAAGGATTTCGGTACGGTGTTGGGAAAGGCCCTTGGCAGACCGTCGATATTCCCGGTGCCCGGATTTGTCCTGAAAGCTGTGCTGGGCGAGTTTGGTGAAATATTACTGACAGGCCAGCGATGTATCCCTGAGAGGGCATTAACTGCAGGGTATACGTTTAAATATCCAGCATTGGACGAAGCACTTAAATCTATCTTATGAAGTAGGGGCGAACGGCTGTTCGCTCTTACTCTTTCCACTCCAGCTTCTGAAGCATTTTCTTATTCTCAAAAAACCACTGGACCGTTTTTTCAACACCCTTTTCGAGCGGCATGGTCGGTTTCCAGGCAAGCATTTTTTTTGCCTTATCAATATTAGCCCATGTTGCGGTTACATCAGCAGGATGGAGCTTGTATCTTTTGACTTTTACTTTTTTGCCGAGATGTTTACCGAGCATATTAATCACATCATTCAGAACATACGGTTTGTCACCACCCAGATTAATGATCTCATATCCGAGGGGTCGTAATGCCCTTATTGTTCCATCGGCAATATCGTCGATATAGGTAAAGTCCCTGGTCTGTGATCCATCACCGAACAGGGGGATAGGCTTGCCCTCATCAATATTCTTCATAAATTTAAAAATGCTCATATCCGGTCTTCCTGCAGGTCCATACACGGTAAAAAACCTGAGAATGCTCACATCCAGGCCATGAAGATAATGGTATGCATGACAGAGTGCTTCTGCACCTTTCTTTGTAGCAGAGTAAGGGGCCAGAGGGGTGTCAGTTTTTGATTCCTCTTTAAACGGCATATCAAGGGACGCGTACAGGCTTGAGGTAGACGCAAGCACAAACTTCCTGACCTTATGGTCTTTGCAGCACTCAAGGAGATTCAGGGTCCCCTGCGTATTGGTCTGGAGATATACCCATGGGTCGTCTACCGATGCTCTCACACCGGCCCTGGCAGCCAGGTTGATTACCGCATCTATCTTATTATCTTTGAATACCTTCCTGAGCTTGTGGTATTCCCCGATATCAGCTTTATGGAATTTAAAATTTTTATAGTCCCTGAGGGATTTCAGTCTCCACCGTTTCAAAGCAGGATCATAATAATCATTCAGATTATCTATTCCGATAACGGTTTTCTTCATCTCAAGAAGCAGCTGCGAGACCTTCCATCCGATGAAACCTGCGCAGCCCGTTACCGCTACATGTTTCCCCTTAAATACTATCTTCGGCAGATCCTTCTTCATTTCATCCTCCGGCAATGGTAATCTTGCATGATTTGTTATAATACAGCACAAATTTTTTAAAAACAAATGAAATTCAATACATTTACACTCATATTTTAAGGGCTTACATTGAACAAACATGCAGACGTGGCTGTTAAGAGCAAAGATGAGCTGCAGTACAACCTTCTCTTCTGGGGTCTGTGCAGCATGTTTTTTTTTATCCCGGTTGCAAAATCACCTGCTATCATCTCAGGCCTCTTTTCACTAGTTGTATGGCTATTTTCAGGGATTGCCTTGAAAAGATTTCAGCATCTGAAACAGCAGCATTATCTTTATCCTGTATGTCTGTTATTCGTTCTGATTTGGCTGGGATTGCTGCATGCAGAAAACATAACCTATGAAATAGGACATGTCAAACGTTCCTATTACTGGCTGTATGTATTTGCTGTAGCTTCGTTGCCGTTTTCAAGGTTTGATGCGGAGAAACTGCTTAAGGCCTTCTTAGGTGGACTGACGTTTACGGCG
>CAMYJJ010000124.1 GCA_947258735.1 Thermodesulfovibrionia bacterium
CCGTTGCTGCTCTGTTCTTGCAAAAACTAATGTTTCCCTTTTAAAGCTGATGAAGTCGGATTTTGAGGAAATCATGAGGCTGGACTCAACCCTGTCAGAGCTGATTGAGCATCGAATTAAAAATTACGGCCAGTTCAATCAGATTAAAACACTCCAGCCGTTTGCTCTTCTACCCCCGGAAAAAATGGCCGCTTTATTTACCAGGCTGAATGAAAGCACATACGCTCCTGACCAGACCATCATAACGCAGGGTGATAAAGGGGATGAATATTACATTATAAAATCAGGCCGTGTCGCAGTATCAAAGCAGGGACTCTCTGATGAGTTTGAACAGGTGGCAACGTTGGGTGAAGGTGAAGGGTTTGGTGAAGAAGCGCTGATAACAGACCAGCCCCGAAATGCTACCGTTACTGCGTTAGACAGGACCGTTGTGTGGGCGGTTTCAAGAAATGATTTTGATGAAATAATGAAAGCATCATTTCTTGAAGAAATCGCTGAAGATGACATTTCTGCCATGAACAGGGACTCGTATTCACTTCTTGATGTCCGCATGGGGATAGAATATGATGAAGAGCATCTGCCTGATGCTGTTCATATTCCTCTTGATGAACTGCGCAGAAGATATGCAGAGCTTGATCCTGAACAGACGTACTATGTGTACTGCCTGCTGGGTGCAAGAAGTGCAACAGCAACATTTCTCCTCAACAGTCAGGGATTTCAGGCAAAGAGCATTCAGGGCGGGATCCTGAGCTGGTCAGGGCCTGTTGTAGAAGGCGAACATGCCGAGGGCATACACTCTGAATTTACTCCTACATGAAGCTGCGGATCTACGGGAGCGTGACTCCTGTTTGTGATATGCGTGTATTTAGAATATGGTACGGAAGGTTTGTTGTGTCCCTGCAATTAATTGTATGACATCTTACATATTGTTGTTTTGGGGGGGAGATGGAGAAATCTCCTGCAAGTGTTGGTAACGTTCTTTTAGAACTGATTTCTCATCTTTTTTTATCAGAATTCTTCAGACGTACAATATCCGATCAAAATGATCATTTTGAAAACGTTTGTAAGCGTTATTAACTAATAAGGTGAATTTTACCATCTGACCTTTAACAAGGTTGATTATAATAATCACTTCAACCAGGTAATAAGCGGAACAGATTTTTTCACCGGTTATAAAAAGCAATAGTTGTCCTCATATCGTCCGTGCATGTGAACGTTATGTTAAAGGAGAGGGATTAAGGAGAAAATACATGAAAATACGTGTGCTTGGCTGTTCTACATCAGATCTTTCTGATGTGAATCTCTCAAGTTTTCTTGTTGATAATCAAATACTGTTTGATGCCGGTACCATACTGTCAATGATACAGGAAGATGAAATCTGGAATATTGATCAGGTGGTGATTACGCATGCACACCTCGATCATGTAAAAGACCTGCCCTTTTTTGCAGAAACGGTGTACTTAAGTGATAAGGACCATACTATTAATGTAATCAGTGTGCCGATGGTTACAGATGCGATAAAAAATAACCTGATGAACAATGTTATCTGGCCTGATTTTTCACAAATCCCGTCTCAGGAAAAGCCCATAATCAAATATGAGAATATTGATATCGGTATCCCTTTTCATGCTAACGGGTATAAGATAACTGCATATAAAGTCAATCATTCGGTGTCGGCCGTGGGGTATTTAATTGAAGACAAGAAAGGAATCTCGCTTCTGTATCCGGGTGACCTGGGTCCAAGCAACACGATCTGGAAATCAATGGGAAGCAGGAAGCTGAATGGTTTGATTATAGAGGCTTCGTTTCCGAACAGGTTAAGGGACCTCGCCCTAAAAACAGGCCATCTGACACCCGAGCTTCTCTCGGCGGAACTGCAGAAACTGGAACATATGCCTGAAAAAATTTTTATTACGCACTGCAAACCCCAATACAAACAGACGGTTGAAAATGAATTGAAAGAACTCAATATCCACAATATTCATATATTGCAATGCGGTGCACGGTTTGAACTTTAATAATGGGGGGATGACATGAAATTACATATTCTCGGCTGCTCTGCTGCAGAGCTCCCGAATGCAAATTTGTCGAGTTACCTTATAGACGGGAAACTGCTCCTTGATGCAGGAACTATCGGATCCACCCTCAATGAAGTCGCACAATCGAAGATAAAGTATGTTCTGATCACACATGCGCATCTTGACCATATAAAAGATATCCCGTTTTTCGCTGATAATATCTCGATCAGGAACAGAAAGCAGAGTGTAACAATATACAGCATTTCTCATGTTATCCGTGCGCTTAAGCAGAATCTGTTTAATAATGTTGTCTGGCCTGATTTCACGAAGATCCCGACTCCCGGGAATCCAATTATCAGGTATGAAGAAATACAGATAGAAAAAACATTCAGACTTGACAGCTATAAGATTACCGCATATAAAGTAAACCACACGGTTCCTGCAGTGGCCTATCTGATTGAGGACAGGCATGGAAAGCGACTGCTCTATATGGGTGATTCGGGGCCAACTGCAAAAATATGGAAATCCCTGAACAGGAAAAAAATTCACGGTATGATAATAGAGGTATCTCTTCCCAATAGGTCCAGGGCCATGGCATTAAAGACCGGACATTTAACGCCCAGACTTCTTGAGCTGGAACTGGATAAAATGCACCATCTGCCTGATAGCATATTTATTACCCACTGCAAGCCGGCTTACCAGAAAAGCGTACAAAAGGAGCTGAAAAATATTAATTCCGGAAACCTGGAAATATTAAAGGATGGGGCTGTCTATGAACTCTGATTTTATTCTGGAAGACAATTCGAAAATTGCTGTTATCGGAGGAGGTCCATCCGGCACCCTCTTCAGCATTTTTGCATTAAAAATGGCAAAGATGGTTGATAAAAAACTGGACCTTACCATATTTGAGGCAAAGGACTTTGAAAAAGTCGGTCCCGGAGGATGCAACAGGTGTGGAGGAGTCATATCCGACCATCTCGTACAGGCCCTTGCTGTTGAAGGCATAAACATTCCTCCTGATGTTGTGCAACGAGGGATTGACTCTTATGTCCTCCATACACAGAAAGGGGATGTCTCCATCGAAAGCCCGTCTGCTGAAAAAAGAATTGCAACGGTATACAGGGGAGGCGGGCCCCGGGGTATGCAGGTGAGGGACAGGGAGAGTTTTGACAACTTTCTCATGAAACAGGCAGTGGCAGAAGGGGCCAAATATGAGAAACTGAGAATAAACGGATTAAGGAATGCCGCGAAGCCGGTAGTGTCTGCAGGCGGCAGGGATGTTATGGAGGCTGATCTGGTGGTCGGTGCGTTTGGGGTGAACAGCTCTACATCAAAAATATTTGAAGAAATGGGAATAGGATACAAGACACCTGAAACAACGTCAGCATTCATTACTGAGCTGGAGCTGGGTGAAGACACCGTTACGGAATATTTCGGCAGCTCTATTCATTTTTTTCTTATACCGGTACCAAAAAACATTAAGTTTGCCGCGCTGATCCCAAAAGGGAGATACGTTACTCTCTGTATTTTAGGAAAGAATATTGATCAGCAGACTGTTACGGACCTGCTTAATTCTCCCACAGCAAAGAACGTATTGC
Source organism: Thermodesulfovibrionia bacterium (assembly GCA_947258735.1). The sequence goes on from CAMYJJ010000124.1 coordinate 3,617, forward strand.
CGGAGGAGTGCATGAATGAAAAATTCTGCAAGTGTTTTCCGAAACTGTCGCTCACAACAGCAAAGGGGGCCATCGCTGACCGGGTTGTTGTCATTGGTGATGCGGGCTCTACCCGGTTGTTCAAGGACGGGATAGGTGCATCGTATCTTATGGGCAAGGCAGCTGCAAAGACCGCTGTGTTTCATGGAGTAAGCAAGGACCACTTTACTGAACACTACATGCCTGTTTACAAGCGCACAAAAGTTGATAATATGTACGGCAGATTTATCTATTTGACAACAAACAGTTACAAGAATATCAGTTTCCTGACCGAGGCGATGGTCAATGTGGTACGAAAGGAACAGCAGAACAGCGATAAGGAATTTGCCCGGCTAAGCAGTATGCTATGGGATACATTCACCGGTAATGAAGCGTATAAAAATATATTCATCAGGGGGACGAATATCTGGATGCATGTCAAATTGGGCTATGAATTCGTAAAAGCCGTCATAAGGAGGGTAATATGAAAGACAGTGAGCTTGGCAAAAGATTTAAGGATGGTGAAGTCATTTGCCATGAGGGGGAAGAAGGAAAGAGCATGTTCGTGATTCAGTCAGGAAAAGTTAATGTCGTGAAACATGTCCCTGACGGAGAACTTCTGCTAACATCTCTCAAGGCAGGTGAAATTTTTGGTGAAATGTCACTTTTTGACAAAATGCCGCGTTCTGCCACTGTTAAATCAGTAGGTGATACGGTGATATTAAAGGTGGATAAAAAAGGATTTTTTGCCAAGGCAAGTAAAGACCCTTCATTGGCATTCAATATCCTTCAGGCCATGAGCAAAAGAATACGGTCGCTTAACCAGGAGCTTACACGTTTTAAGAAGAGCAGGGATGAGATCCTGGGGTCATATGTTGATATCCAGAAAACAGGTGCCCGTGTCCTTGAAGAAATAAAAAATTCAATAAAAGCGGACAATGGTTCTGTTATGCTGCTTGATAACAGTAAACAAGTTCTCCGTATCATTTCAGCTTTTGGTGCTGAAGCAGATACCAAGGCCGAATTAAAAGTGGGAGTGGGGATTGCAGGAGATGTCATTAAGACAGGCAAAATAGAGTTAATCAATAACATCTCATCAGACCCGCGTTTTACGCCGGGACAGATGAAATTTGAAACCCTGTTGTGTGCTCCGCTTAAAACCGGGGGACATATATTTGGCGTCATCAATCTGAGCAATAATAACGGTAATTTTTTTAATCTTGATGATCTCAAGCTCTTAAAGGTATTGTCTGTGTATGCCTCCATTTCACTGGAAAATGCGAAACTGTATACCAGCACTGAAAAATTAACGAACTCCATCATCAAGCACGCAACATTATTGGAAATGTAGGTTATGTATCTGCTGATATAAAAGATTATGAAATATGAATAAAAAGCGTTTTCATTAAGATGGTGAAAGAAGAAGAGGGGATAAGGGTCTGTTTTCTGTTAACGACAGGTTTACGGGTTCTGATAAGAAATCGAAATATAACCTGAATACACCAATACAATTGCCCGCTGATAATTAATAATGAGTAAATAGTACTTTCTCTGTAATTTTTTCTTGCAATCCATTACAAATTGCTTCATAGTTATTTATATGGAGTACAGTAACATGAAAAGAAATAGTATGTAATGAAGGAGGACATAATGGATTTTAAAACACATCTAGAAAAGGCATGGCATGTGACGATTAAATATATTGGCCCCCTGATTATCATGACGCTTGTCATGATTGCTGCCAGTTTTATTACCCTTGGTATACTTGGCCCTGTTACCATGGCCGGATATATGCATTCCATATTGTTAACAATACGGGAAGGACGTGAGCCGAAAGTGCAGGACGTGTTTTCGCATATGAAACTGTTTTTTCCTTTACTGCTTTTTGGTATCGTAGTCTTTCTGGCAGCGCTCATAGGATTTTCACTGCTCGTTGTTCCGGGAGTCGCTGTTGTCCTTGCTGTGGCCTACTGCTGCCTGTATATGCTGCCCCTTATGTCGGACAGGGAACGTGGATTGATTAATGCTGTTAAAGAGAGTTTTTCCATGACTACCAGTGGAAACTGGATTGACAACCTTGCTGTTTTTATTATCTTTGTGGGGTTTATTGCACTGGGGAGCAGCACTTTTATAGGAGCACTCTTTATGCAGCCCTTTGCAACAGTTTTTCTGATGTCAGTGTATGAGGAAAAAACAGGGAAGGGTGACGAGAGCAGTATAGAGACACCTGTAAATTTAAAAGATGAGGAAAATGAATAGTCTGAATTATCTGCTTTACGCAGCTGTTCCAAGACATATAAATATGATGCTGATTACGAACAGTTCCCTGATTTTACTGCGAACTATCTGATGAAGGAGTCAGGGGACAAGTAACCGGGCTGATACTATTACTGCTGCAATAAAAAGGAACGACTCGGCCAGATTTTCAATACATTCAGGATACCGCTGTCATAACTCGTCATTCTGGCTTGTCCAGAATCTGACCCGGTAGATTCCCGTTGCGTTTCGCTCGCGGGAATGACAACAACAGAAGTAATAAGGATATATTTTAATTTCGAGATAGGTTCTAATGTATCTCAGGAGTTTCTGGGTATATATTGACGGCAAAAGTCATCGGTTATCCTGAGAAGGTCGGGCGGCAGTGTTTCCCGGACTTTTGCAGCAATATGGTCAGGCACACCATGATAAAATGATTCGGCAATGCCGCCGGTAATGCAGGCGAGGGTATCACTGTCGCCGCCCAATGAGACAGCATTTCGGACTGCTTCTTCATACGAATCTGATTCAAGAAATGATATGATTGCCTCAGGCACGGTTCCCCGGCATGAGACATCAAAGGAATAGGCCGCACGTATCCGGTCAAGAGTCCGGTCAAGATCATACCCAAAACGCTTGCTGATCTCTGCTTTGATGATTTTTTTTGTATTCCCTGTACGGGCAAGAAATATAGAAAGTGCTGTTGCCTGTGCACCCTTGATCCCCTCGGGGTGATTATGGGTTATCTCCGCGCTCTTTTCAGCTTCAAAAAGTACGTCCTCTTCTGAATTAAAGGCAAAGCCGACTGGACTTACACGCATGGCAGACCCATTGCCCCAGCTGTTGTAGGGCTGTGGATTGTCCAAGCCAAGCCATTGCATGAACGATCCGCCGTAACCTGCCTCAGGATATTTCCTTCCTATCTCTCTGATAGACTCCTGGTATGAATGCCCGGTAAGAATAGCGTGGGCAACCGCAGCAGTCAAGACAGTGTCATCTGTGAAACGGCATCCCGGGGCAAATAAAGGGAAGTCCCTGGTCTTGATCGGGTGCCATTCGTAGATTGAACCAATGATGTCGCCGGCTATCGCTCCGAGCATGAGGGTTGAATATAATCTATTGGTATTTATAAGAGAATATGATCAGCATACACTGCAAAGTTGAGCATTGTCATTCCCGAGGTTAGTAATCGGGAATCCAGAGCTTTCAGCCTGTCTCTGGATTCCCGCCCAAAAGACTGCGGGAATGACAGAAAAAACATTATCTTTCACTCCAGTCAATTTAAAAGATTACCTGCATCAGGCTTACTTATTTTTGATCTCTATTTTATTAATTCTTGCCTGATGCCTGCCTCCCTGAAATTCCGCATCCAGCCATGTGTCAACAATTTTTATTCCTTCCGCAATTGATACCATTCTTGCTCCGATAGAGATCATGTTTGCATCGTTGTGTTCCTTAGTCAATCGGGCGCTCTCTTCATTCCAGCACAGGCCGCACCTGACTCCCTTAATTTTGTTAGCAGCCATTGCTTCCCCATTGCCGCTGCCTCCAAAAACAATGCCCAGATCACTTTTCCCATTCGCCACACTCTGTGCTGCAGGCCGGATATAGTCCGGATAATCAACAGGCTCATCACTATGCGTACCAAAATCGATAATGTCAAATCCACGGGTCTCCAGATGGGCCTTGACGGCTTCTTTTAATTGAAATCCTGCGTGGTCAGTTCCTAATGATATGTTTATCATAATATGTTAAACACTGTCCGGTGTTCGGGGTCAGATCTTTCATCGTTACGGTCTGTGTAATCATGAAAAACCCCGCGCATTATAACTTAATAGTGATATCTCAATTGTACAATTAGAACTTGGTCATTATGGATCTTATAAACTATTCTGTGTTCGTTTGTTATTCGCCTTGACCAATAACCGGATAAGCTATGTTTTAAGGGCTCTGGTTTTCCAATGCCTTGATATTTATTCTTCTGAATGTCTTTGATTAATTCGTTTATTCCTTTTAATGTCTTCTTGTCTTTACGTTGCCAGTATAGATAGTCTTCCCATGCATGTTCCGAAAATATTAGCTTCATCCAGCTAATTTCCGTTCTTTGCCTTTGCCTTTTTCAAGTTCCTCGATTGATTCAAGGAGCCGTCTCGTATTCTTAGGACTGTGCAGTAAATATGCTGTTTCATTTAATGATTCATAGTCTTCCAATGACATCATTACAACAGCGTCGTGCTGTTTTCGGGTAATAATCACAGGATCATGGTCGTCGCAGACTTTTTTCATTGTTTTGGCTAAGTTTCCTCGTACAGCCGTGTAAGTAAGCGCTTTCATATTAAATCCTCCTTTAAATTGTACATGTACTTATTATTGTACATATTATAAGGAATGTCAATATTATCTTTTTAGTTATAACATAAAGCTCTGTGAATCGAACCATGAAGCACATTTAAGTGCAGAAAACTGTTTTTCAAACAATAAATCCATCACTGTCAAAAAAACTGCCACTGGTTCGATTTCACAACACATCCTATTGGATAAAGGCTTCTCCCCCAATCAAAAATGTACAATTTTAGCCCTTCAGAATTTCTTCAGCAGATGAGAATGAAACCTTGCCCCTTTTTTCTTTTGCCTCAAACTTATTTATCTGATTCAAATCTAAAACATTTTCATATAGCGCAATTAGAGACTTCTTTATCAAAGTAGATTTATCTTCATGAAAATGATCAGACAACTTTTTTAATATTTTTTCTTCATCTTTATTAAATCTGACAGATATTACTCCCACTGTTTATACACCTCCTCTCTTTTTGCTATCGAGATCACATAATAGTTACTTTTCTCTAAATAAAATATTGCTCTGTATTTTCCTTTTCTTAAGCTG
>CAMYJJ010000125.1 GCA_947258735.1 Thermodesulfovibrionia bacterium
ATGCTTATCTGGTCTTATCTCTTTCCGACCAAGCAGACGCCGCAAATTCAGGCTCCCGTCCCTGAACAGCAGGCGCCTGTCAGGACAGACACACCAGCTCAGACGGCCCCGGTTCAGCAGCCAATTACAACGCCTGTTCAGCCATTGGCCCCTTCATATACTGGCGGTGATAATGTGACTGTTGAAACAGATCTGTACAGGGCTGTTTTTTCTACGCGCGGTGCGATCATAACTTCCTGGGAACTGAAAAAATATGATGACAAAGACGGCAATCCTGTTGCACTGTTAAAAGACCGGGGCGCCATCCCTTCTCTGGGCATATTATTTGAAGATGAAAACCGTAACCTGCCCCAGCAGCTTGTTTATGGAACAACCGCCAGCAGCCTGGTCCTTTCTGAACAGGGAAAGCAGAGCGGTGAAATCGTCTTCTCCTACAGTGAGAACGGCCTGACCATAACAAAGAGATTTATATTTCATAACGACGACTATAAGGTTGATTTCTCAATCCATACCGAGAACGTTCCTTCATACATTGTCCCGATCGGGACTGATTTCGGGGTCTATAATAAAGACCAGAGAGAGCACAAGGGTCCTATCCTGCTTATCGATACTGACAAGGAGTCCTTTGATGACGGACTGGAAAGCCCGGAATTCTTTACCGGGAATATAAGCTGGATAGCCCAGGAAGACAACTATTTTGCTGCTGCACTGATTCCGCTTACTCCTTTTGAGGGGGTGAATGTGTGGAAGGAAAGAAATGCAGCTGAAATAGGATTTAAGCTGGCGCCGCAGGACCATAATTTCATTTTTTATGCAGGACCAAAAGAGTATGATCGTCTGAAAAAGCTGGATTCGGGACTGGAGCATATTGTTGACTTTGGCTGGTTTACTGTTGTTGCTCTTCCCCTGTTTCTGGTGTTGAAATTTTTTTATAAATTCCTGGGGAATTACGGATGGGCCATCATCCTGCTGACAATTGTCACGAGGGTGCCGTTTATTCCGATTCTGATGAAGAGTCAGAAATCAATGAAGAAAATGCAGAAGGTCCAGCCATTGATGGCCGAGATCAAGGAAAAATACAAAAAAGATGCTGCCAAAATGCAGAAGGAAATGACAGCGCTTTACAAAAAGCACAAGGTCAATCCCATTGGCGGCTGTCTGCCGATGTTTCTCCAGATACCTGTGTTTATAGCACTTTTCAATGTACTGCAAAAGGCAATAGAGCTCAGAGGCGCACCATTTATTCTCTGGATCACTGACCTCTCTGTCAAAGACCCTTTTTATGTGCTTCCCATAGTTATGGGAGCAACCATGGTGCTGCAGCAGAAGATGACACCTACTGCCATGGATCCGAAACAGGCAAAAATGATGATGCTTATGCCGATTGTCTTCACCTTCATGTTCCTCAGTTTTTCATCAGGTCTTGTGCTGTACTGGCTGGTCAATAATATTCTCGGTATAGCCCAGCAGTTCTACGCAAACAGACAACCTGACTGATCCAATATTCTGCTGACAACCTCTGCCCCTTCCCTGTAAACTACTGCAATGCATACTGATGACACCATAGCAGCCATATCAACACCTGCCGGACAGGGTGGTATCGGCATTGTGCGTCTGAGTGGTAAAGATGCAATACATATTGCAGATAAAATTTTTCGGTCTTCCGGAAAACATAAGATAAAAAAAATCGGATCCCACAGAATCCTCTACGGTCACATATTAGATCCTGACAGCAAAGAGCTTGTTGATGAAGTGCTCATTTCAGTTATGAAAGCCCCCAATACCTATACAAAAGAGGACATTATCGAAATAAACTGCCATGGAGGGGCTGTCCCTGTACGAAGAGCGCTTGAACTTGTCTTGAAATATGGCGCCAGACTTGCTGACCCCGGGGAGTTCACACAAAGGGCATTTCTCAACGGCAGGATTGACCTTGCACAGGCAGAAGCTGTGCTGGACGTTATAAACTCATTGACTGTTGAGAGCCAGAAATCCGCGGTTAACCAGCTCAAGGGAAACCTGTCAGAAAAAATAGAAAAAATACGGCAGGAGCTGGTTGAACTGGCAGCGCTTGTCGAGACCTTTATTGATTTCCCTGAAGAAGATATAGAGCCGTTTTCTTTAAAGGACGTGAATAAGCGGTCTTTAAAAATTAAAAAAGCCCTGGAAAAACTGATCAACAGCTCCAGATATGGATTGATCCTGAGAGAAGGTTTGAAAACAGCCATTATCGGCAGGCCGAATGTGGGAAAATCGTCACTGCTCAATGCCCTCATTGAAAAAGACAGGGCTATCGTTACAGAGGCACCGGGAACAACCAGAGACGTGATTGAGGAATATCTGAACATAAAGGGGCTGCCATTGAGGATCATGGACACTGCAGGAATAAGAAACGTTGACGATGTTGCGGAAAAAGAAGGGGTAAAGCGAAGTCTCAGTGCAATTGAGGATGCAGATCTTGTGCTGCTTGTTCTTGACGGAAGTGCATCTCTTCATAAGACAGATAAAGAGCTTATCAGGAAATCCGGAAACAAAAAAAGGATTCTCGTGATAAATAAAACAGACCTTACTCAGAAGATAAACCTCTCCCAACCTTCTTTTAATCCTGTTAATATCTCGGCTAAAAAAGGGACAGGCCTTGGTAAGCTGAAGAATATAATTGTAACAACCGCCCTTAACGGTAACACTGAGAGCAGTACAGAAGCCGTTACCAATATCAGGCACGTCCATGCCCTTGAGCGGACACTTGATTCAGTGAATTCATTCAGAACAGAAATAAAAAAAGACATATCTCCCGAGTTTCTCTCCGTAGACCTCAGAGAAGCACTCGATGCTGTCGGTGAGATAATTGGAATTACCACTCCGGATGAGATCCTCAATACGATCTTTAGCAATTTTTGTATAGGAAAGTAGCTACGTAGGTAGGCACATAGGCACACAGTAACAAAGGTACAAAGTAAAAAACAAATAAAATATTATGTTTGTTGTAAAAACTATGTGCCTCTGTGCCTATGTCCCTTTGTCCCTGAATTGTGTAATATAATTAAAATGTCACGTCTAAAAAAAGTCAGAAAGGTCCTTTTATATACACTGCTGCTGAATATCCTCGTAGCTTTTGCCAAAGCCATCTATGGTTTTTCAATTGATTCGATCAGCATGCTTTCGGACGGATTTCACTCCTTCTTTGACGCTACATCCAACATAGTAGGGCTTGTTGGCATATGGTTAGCCTCACACCCTCCTGATGAAAACCATCCATACGGACACAGAAAATATGAGACCCTTGCAACCATAGCAATCGCTGTCCTGATTTTTGCTGCCGGAGTAGAAATTTTAAGAGAGACGTTTCACCGAATCCAGTCTCCCGGCCAGATTCAGGTCACCTGGTTAAGTTTTGTAATAATGATCATTACTCTTACTGTTAACTTCAATGTTATGTCATATGAAAACAGAAAAGGCCAAGAGCTGAAAAGCGATTTTCTTATCGCTGATGCATTACATACCAGGTCAGACATTTATATATCACTGTCTGTTATCGTCAGCCTCATTGCTGCAAAGGCCGGTTATCCGATAGTCGATGTCATAGCAGCCCTTATTATTGTCTTCTTTATCGCAAAGATGGGTTTCACCATCTTAAAGTCTGCGACCTCTGTCCTAACTGATGAAGCATGCATTGACCCTGATGAAATAGAGAATGTGGCTAAATCAGTTTCAGGTGTAATGGGCTGTCATGGTATCAGAACCAGGGGAAATGAATCGTTTGTCAATATCGACCTTCATGTTCAGGTTGACCCGGAAATGAAAATAGCTGACGCACATGAAGTCACACATACCGTTGTGGATAAAATAAAAAACCATTTTCCAGAGGCTGTTGATGTAGTAATTCATACCGAACCTTACAGGAGAATAAAGAATTCGTCTGAGTAAAAAAAATAAATTTGATATACTTAAGAAATCAAAAATCAACTATAAAAACTAAAAAATATAAATAATTTTATTTTAAATAAATTTCCTTAGTTTTTATTTTTGCTTTTTTATTTTTTATTTTGAAAGGAGTCTGTCATGCCTTTTCCTGTACATAGACCCAGAAGATTGAGATCAAGTAATATGATGAGAAAAATGGTCCGCGAGACATCTCTCTCACCTGCTGACCTTATTTATCCGTTATTTGTAACATTCGGCAAAGGGGTTAAAAAGAAAATATCCTCCATGCCGGGCTGTTACCAGATGTCAGTCGATAATATTGTTAAAGAAGCACAGAAGGTATTCAGTCTTGGAATACCGGCAATTATCCTTTTTGGTATACCAAAACATAAAGACGCTAAAGCCTCTGAGGCTTACAGTCCCAAGGGAGATGTCCAGATGGCAATCAAGGCCATTAAGGATAAAGTGCCTGAACTCATGGTCATTACAGATGTCTGTTTGTGCGAATATACGGATCACGGTCACTGCGGAGTTATCAGGAAGGGAAAGGTGTTAAATGATCCCACGCTGGAACTCCTTTCAAAAGAGGCCCTGTCCCATGCAAAGGCAGGAGCAGACATGGTTGCGCCGTCAGATATGATGGACGGCCGTGTTGCGGTTATCAGGGACACCCTTGACAGCAGCGGATATGATGATATCCCTCTGATGAGTTATGCAGCAAAATATGCCTCAGCGTTTTATGGCCCCTTCAGGGAGGCTGCAGAGTCGACCCCATCGTTCGGCGACAGAAAATCCTATCAGATGGACCCTGCCAACAGGAGGGAGGCACTGAAAGAGGTCGCCCTTGATATTGAAGAAGGGGCTGATATCATCATGGTCAAACCTGCGATGAGCTATATGGACATCATCTCTGACGTAAAAGACAATTTTGATCTTCCTGTTGCAGCATATAATGTCAGCGGTGAATACTCAATGATAAAGGCAGCCGCAAAGATGGGCTGGATTGACGAAACAAAAGTCATGATGGAGCTTCTTACATCATTGAAACGTGCAGGAGCTGATATCATTCTCACCTACCATGCAATTGATGCGGCAAAGGAAATGAATAAGTAAGTGACAGGCACAGAGGGACAAAGGCACAGAGGCACTAAGGAAGAAAAAGTATTGTTATCTCTTTGTGCCTTTGCCCCTCTGTGCCTTTGCCCCTTTTATTAAAACAAATATGAACATCACATTAACTACTGGCAAAACAATTTCAGCTTCTTCAGGCACATCAGTACTTGATTCCCTGAAAGAGGCCGGAATCTTTCTCACCTCATCATGCGGCAGTAAGGGGGTCTGCGGTAAGTGCAAGATCATTGTAATATCCGGTGAAGTAGAGTCAAAATCACAGATAAAACTTTCACAGGAAGAGATCGGCCAGGGGTATGCCCTTGCATGCACGACCTTCCCTTCCGGCGATATAGAAATTGAAATCCCTAAAGAGTCTGTCCTGACTGTTGAGGGCAAGATTGCTACCGGTAAATCAAAAGACCTTCAGGCATTGCTGCAGTCAACAGGCGCTACGATTGATCCATTGACTGAAAGATTTGTAATGGAACTTCCTCCTGCCACTCTTGATGACAATATAAGTGATCTTGAGAGGTTAAAGAGAGAACTCATGTCCAGAGAGCTTGGCTGCCTGAGAGTTCCCTTCAGGTTCCTTATGAATCTTTCTGAAACAGTGAGAAAAGAAGACTGGAAGATTACCCTGTCTACCATACACACAGAAGACTGTTATGAAATTATCAATATTTTTGCCGGTAATCAGAAAACTCCCCAGTATGGTATTGCCGTTGATATAGGCACAACAACTGTTGTCCTGTATCTGGTTGACCTCACAAACGGTAAACTGGTAGATGTTGCTTCCACCTATAATTCTCAAATTCGGTTCGGAGATGATGTCATTACCAGGATTGTCCATGCCACCGAGCACAATGAACTAACGAATATTCACAGGGCTGTCATTTCAGACGTGAATGACCTCCTTTCACTGGTTGTCAGTACCCATGGTCTAAGCATCGATGCAATTGACTGTTTTGTCATTGCAGGCAATACTACCATGACCCAGCTCTTTCTCGGCCTTGACCCTTCAGCCATCCGGGAAGAGCCTTACATCCCTACAGCAAATATATTTCCCCTTGCCTATGCAGGAGAACTCGGGATCAAATCCCACCGCAGTACTCCTGTTTATTCCTTCCCATGCGTGGCAAGTTATGTGGGGGGAGACATAGTCGCAGGGATTCTCGCCACCAGACTGCATGAGAAGGAAGAAATCAGCATATTTATTGATATTGGAACGAACGGTGAAATCGTCATAGGCAATTCTGAATGGCTCATGTCTGCTGCATGCTCTGCAGGACCATGTTTTGAGGGCAGCGGAATAAAGCACGGTATGAGAGCGACTGACGGCGCCATTGAAAACGTCACAATCAATTTTGAAACAAAGGACGTGGAAATTAACGTCATCGGGGATGATATTCAACCTGCGGGTATTTGCGGGTCAGGCATGATCGATGCCGTTGCAGACATGTTCCTTGCAGGCATTCTTAACCAGAAGGGCAAGCTGCAGGAAGATGCATCAGACAGGGTCAGAAAAGGCGAAGACGGTCTTGAGTTTGTAGTCCATTCATCAGACGGACGGGATATTGTCCTTACAGAGCCGGACATCGAAAACCTGGTCAGGGCCAAGGCCGCCATCTATGCAGGGTTTGCGACTCTATTAAGTGAAGTGGGCTTTACCTTTGATGATGTACAGAAGGTCTATATTGCCGGAGGCTTCGGTAAGTTCCTTGATATCGAAAAAGCAATTACTCTTGGTATGCTGCCCGAGATGCCGAAAGAGAAATTTGAGTACATGGGGAATACATCCGTAGCAGGAACGTACCTTTGCCTTCTTTCCAGAAAGATGCGCGCAGAAGCAGAGGAGATTTCACAGAAAATGACCTATCTGGAACTTTCAGTTTCCAACTCATTTATGGACGAATACATGTCCGGCCTGTTCCTTCCTCACACGAACATCGACGCATTTCCCGCTTTAAAGGCCAAATTGAAAATGTAGGTATATATCGAGGTTCAACCTCGATATGAGATGACCTGGCAATGATTCCCTTAAAAATATATCTCAGGATCTATCGGGATTAAGTGCTTGTAAAGGGGCATAAAATGCGATATCATTATTACACATAATCAGGTAATAACCTTCATTACCACGTTCTTGGCGTAAATATAATAATCATTTAATAAATTAACATTCAATTGTATGAGAGGAGGACGAAATGGTGAATTTCAATAAATTAATTATTGGTGTGATTGCCAGTCTTATTATTGGCATTTTAATCGGTATGGGCGTAAAGGGAGACAGTAAAGCAAAAAACCAGAAAATAAATCAAGAGCTGCAATCAACTGTTCAGGAACTGGAAAACCTTAAAGGAGAAAACAAAGAGTTGAAAGCTGTGATAGCCAGGTCCGAAAAAAATATTGAAGCGGATAAAAAACGTTCAGAAGAACTTGTCTCTCTCAAAGCACAATTAAATAAAGCACAGCTTGATAAAAGCGATCTGCAGGGAATTATCAGCCAGTTACAATCACAGAAACCAAAAGATGAGTCAGACATAACTGCCTTGAAGGCAATGAACAAGAAGCTTGAAAATACATTGTCTTCCCTTGAAAAGGAAAAACAGGATCTTATAGCAAAGTTAAAATCGACCCAGGATGAAATCATGAAATCAGCAAATGTCATAACTAAACTGCAGTCTGATGTTGCTACTTTCAGGGACCAGTTAATGAAGAAGAAAGAGTCCTTAAACGTAAGCGAAGAAGTTACACAACGGATAACAGACCTGGAAAATGAGAACCAGAAATTAAAATCAATTGTTGATAACATCAATACAATGCTGCAGGGACGATAGACTATTTCAACCAGAAGTTATCTGTAACAGTCAACAAAGTGTTTATTCATGTTACAGGGATGTTATTTGTCCGGAATTTCTTTTAATGTAGGTCCAAAATACGCAACGCAGACCTCAGGAGCAAAACTGCATGAGCTGGACTCCTGCATTTCCTGTTCAAAGCGTTCAGGGTAGGGGGCTTTCAACAGACGTCCCGGAGTCACATATGGGAATATTTCATCATACCGTTTTGTTGAAGAAGCGCTTACGCGTCGATGAATGTGAGAGCGGGTCAGCTGTTCTGTACTGTTCAGTCCTGAAGCGGCCAGCAGTTCAACGACAGTTTTGACTGTTTCCCTGTGATAGTTGGCAATGCGCTTCTCTTTATCGGCAACAACCAACCCTTTCGAGAGCTCCGGGTCCTGAGTCGTAATACCGGTTGGACAACTGTTCTGATTACACTCCAGTGCCTGAATACACCCAAGGGCCAGCATCATGCCTCTGGCGCTGCAGCAGATGTCAGCGCCCAAGACTATATTTTTTATCAGATGAAACCCTGACAGGACTTTCCCGCTGGCGATTACTTTTATATCCTTTTTCAGATCAAATCCAGTCAGGCAGTTTACTACAAATGCCAGACCGTCCCGCAGGGGTGATCCGACTGAATTTGAATATTCCAGTGGTGCCGCGCCTGTCCCCCCTTCTCCTCCATCTACAGTAATAAAATCCGGCCGTATGCCTGTTTCAACCATTGCCTTGCAGATAGCTACAAACTCACTGCGCCTCCCCAGACATAACTTGAATCCGACAGGTTTCCCTCCGGAGAGCTCCCGGAGTTTTTGGATAAAGCGGACCATTTCGATGGGATTGGATAATGCGGTGTG
>CAMYJJ010000126.1 GCA_947258735.1 Thermodesulfovibrionia bacterium
AGAGCAAAGAGATCATACACATCAGCATCTTTTTTCCCTGTTAATGCACATGCTGATTTCTTATCAATCCCCAGTTTATGTACATTATTATAATGAACTGTATTTTGCATCAGATATTATCCATCCCAAAATGCTTTAATGTCAATAATATAATATAAGTTTTTAAACAATATAGAGAACGTACGTACACAATGAAGAAACTCGGATTTTCTGGGAAGTGCCACCTGAAGTTCACTAAATACCCTTATTTAACAAGCAGTTAAATAAGATACAGGATATTTAATATCTTATATCAAACCGGTCAAATTGTCCTGAGTACTTTCCCCATCTTTCCTGAACCTTATTGACCGAGGCACCTGCCGGTCCATGCTGACACCATTGTACAGCCTCTTCAATTATCTCCCGGGGGCCCTCAAACAGGGCCTCAACATTGCCGTCAGGCAGGTTTCTTACCCAGCCCTGCAATCCCTTTTTTAATGCCATTTCCCTTGTACTTGCCCTGAAAAAGACACCCTGGACCAGACCTGAAATGACAACGTTTACACTGCTGTTTTCCATGTCATCATTATAATATAAAACGAATCGTTATAAACCCCTTGACATGCATGAAAACTCCTGATAAAATGGAACGCTTCTGCTATGAGAATCATTTTAATTAATAAATCAATAATCCTGTGATACAATGTTATCTAAACGTCGGCAATACACTAAATTAATTATGTATTTATATATGTTTTCTCACAGGTCTGTTGCAGAGTCACCCTGAACGCTGTTACAATTTTAATTCTTATTAACACTTATATTAAATATTCTTGGGAGGTGCTTGTGAAACCTGTTGAAATTAAACCCGATATTTACTGGGTAGGGGCAATAGACTGGGCTGTTCGGGATTTTCATGGATATGTAACGCCTAATGGTACAACGTACAACAATTATCTTATCAAAGATGATGAGATTACTCTTGTGGACACTGTCAAGTATGATTTCAAGAGAGTGACGATAGACAATATAAAGAGCATCTGTGATCCTTCCGAAATAAAGAACCTTGTCATAAACCACATTGAACCTGATCACGCAAGTGGTGTTGCCGCAATAATGGCTCTGACTCCTGATGCAACTATATATATTACCGACAAAGGGAAAAAGGGACTTGACCGGCATTTCGATACCTCCCCCTGGAATATCAAGATAGTGAAGACCGGAGACACATTAAAGACAGGTAAATACACCCTTACCTTTCTGGAGACGCCCATGCTTCACTGGCCTGATTCCATGATGACCTATATTAGTGAGGCAAAACTGCTTATTTCCCAGGACGCCTTTGGCCAGCATCTGGCAACAGCATCAAGATTTGATGATGAGTTTGTCGAATGTGCATCTGTTTCTGAACTTGATCATGCCATCGTTGATTATTATGCAAATATCCTTATGCCGTTTGGACAGTTGATCAAACGAAAAATTGAAGAAGTCCAGAACCTCGGACTTGAAATTGATATGATTGCTCCTGACCATGGAGTAATCTGGAGGAAAGATGTACATAAAATTCTCGATGCGTATATGGACCTGGCCAATGGCAAGGCTGACCTTTCTGTATCAATAATTTATGACACTATGTGGCACAGCACAGAGCTGATGACACTGCCTCTGATGCAGGGGATAAAAGATGCGGGGGTGGAGTGTAAAGTTATTAAGTTGAGGGCAACGCCCATGAGTGCAGCAATAACACAGTTCTGGAAATCACGGGGCAGCCTGATCGGGAGCCCTACCATTAATAATATTCTGTATCCGTCAATTGCTGAATTTCTGTCGCACCTCAGAGGATTACGCCCCAAAAACAGGATAATGGGAGCATTCGGAAGTTATGGATGGGGAGGAGGCGCAGTAAAGGATGCCTATGAAGAGTTCAGGAAAATGAAGCTCGAAATAGTTGAGCCCGGCGTACAGGTAAACTATAAACCTTCAAGGGAAGATGAAGACAAGTGCTATGAATTTGCCCGGGAATTTGCCGGCAAGGTAAAGGAATATCACGCAACATTCGCTTGATATATCTCATTCATGAGCACTGATATCGAACCCCGTGTCAGGGAGGTCCTGCATAACCTGAACTGGTTGTTGGAGTCCCATGAGAGCTCTGCAGAGCTGGTAAAAATCGAAGGCCATACCGTGTTTCTGCGCTGTGCAGGCCAATGCACCACATGTGATACCGGGTGTATCCAGGTGGCCTTTAAAGAGCGCCTGCCTGACATTGTACTTGTAATACAGGAAGTCAATAGCTGAACCGTGCTGCCTTTAAAGAAACATATACGGGCACTGCTTGAAAGCAGAGACCTGCAGGGTATCTCCGGATTAAACGCATCTCCCTATAAAATAATCAACACCCTTGTATCTCTCTCCTATGACAAAAAAACCAGCATTTCCTGGCGCGCAATTGAAGCAGTGGGTCTGTTCACGGGACACATGGCAAAAGATGATGCAGAGTTTGTCAGAAACATTGTAGGCCGGCTGTTATGGATGATCAGGGACGAATCAGGTGGTATAGGATGGAGCGTCCCTGAAATGCTGGGTGAGATAGTTAAACACAATCCCGGGCTTTGTGCTGACATAGCACCTGTTATCATCTCCTTTCATGAAGAGCTGATGCTTGCGAGCGGTGTGTTATGGGCAGCCGGAAGTATGGGAGTCCCGGCAAAAGATACGGTTGAATATGCGGTTCCCGTGATACGACAATTTCTCAACTCTCCCGAAGCAGTACAGCGGGGATATGCTGCCCGTGCCCTTGGTGTCCTTGGAGCATCAGATACAAAACAGGAGATCGAGGAGCTGGTTCAGGATGATAGCCTTATCCCTGTGTATCAAGACGGGGATATCCATCAAAAAACTGTTGGGGAAGTCGCAACTGAGGCCTTAAGCATGCTCTCATAATAACGTGCATATTTTTTTCTTATTATCATTTCACATAACCATACCGGATGCTAAAACAGTTCGAACAGATAGATATATCAGGGGACGTAGGGCTTAAGGTCTGGGGACAGGACCTGGAGGAGTTATTTGAAAACGCAGCCAGGGGCATGTCCGACCTGATCACTGATGTATCAATGGTGACTGAATCAGAGAAAAGGGAAGTCCATGTCCTTGCAGAAAGCAATGAAGACCTTCTTGTACAGTGGCTGAATGAAATTGTTTTCTTATTTGATACATATAATTATGTCTGTAAACATTATTCGATTAGCATTGTTAACAATAAATTAAAAGCAATAATTTCAGGAGGCACATTTGATCCCTCAGCTTGCGAAAGCAGGCTGCTGATAAAGGCAGCCACCTATCATGATCTCTCCTTACATAGGACCAATACGCACTGGGAGGCCACGGTCATCTTTGATATATAAACAACAGGTTACAGGTTATTGGTTATGGATAAATAACATTACATCCTTCCCATCACCCATCACCCATCACCCATCACCCATCACCTATCACCTATTACCCATTACCCATGACCTGTCTTTTTTTATAACGAAAGCAGCGTCGGCATGACTTCATCATGTTTTGAGAGGATTTTCTTTATCATTTCCACAATCCCTCTTCCAAGGCCGATTATAAATTCAATATCAAGGTATCTGTCCGCGGTGCTGTCAAGAAGCAGCCTGAGTTTTGATTCAAACTGATTGTCCGGCTTCCAGTAGAGGATGAGAAATGGCACTTTCGGCAGCGGATAGATGACCCGCGCGTAATCAGCTGAAAAGCCTTCAATGCTCCTGCCGCCAAAGATATTGATCAGGTCAAAAAATATATCCGTATGGGATTCAGCCAGCTGTCGTAAAGGCTCCTCGCACCTCCTCTCAAAATACTGCGCCACTGACGAGGCCCTGTTCAGCTCTCCATAAGATACCCATTTGCCTGAAAGCGGTTCATTCCCTCCGATGATAATATACTTAAGTAATGGGGCCGCCACCCATGTGTTTACATGGAGCATCGATTCGATATTGCCTTTTGAATCAACAAGAAACTCCTTACCAAGGCAATTGATACGGAGCTTATAATCTTTATACTCTGCCCCTAACCCCTCTGCAACTTTATTGAAATCTATGGTGGATACTTCTTCCTTAAGCGGGTCGAGCAGTTCTTTGAGTTTTTCGTGCTGCCCCCTTTTTACTATTTTCTTCTCCAGCGCCTCTGCGGCTTCATTACTCAGATGCGGACAGTCAGAGAACTTTTTCTCACCATTGATAAGTGCAGTCGCAAAAGCCAGACAGGTTGGTACCCCGCACTCTCTGCAGTTAGATGAATTCAGATATTTCAGTAGTTCCAGATGATTAATTCCGGATTTATTCTGGGTCATGAATTATTATAGCTCATTTGCAGACAAGGAGAAATGCTCTAAACTCATTTGATGACTTCTACAGATTAAAGGATATTGCAATTAATACCGATAGTTATCATAAGAAGAATGTGATACTTGTTTTTTAAAGGGGAGTTTAGTGTCGAATAAGTCACAACACGATAAAATTATGGAGAAACTTGTTTCTCTGCGTCAGGCGTATGCACAAAAAATGTCTGACAAGATCAATGAGATAGATACGGCACATGAGAGGCTTCTTCAGGGTAATTGGGACCAGCAGGAAGCAGCAGCTCTGCATGGCCTTCTTCATAAACTTGCCGGTGCAGCCGGGACCTTTGGTTTTCAGGAAATAGGTCAGGCCGCACGCAACGCAGAGACCGTACTGAAGGACTATGTTGACGGCATTTCAGAACCGGACGGCGAACAGAGAACACAGATTGCTGAACATCTTGAAGGAATTAAGGATTCATATAAACAGTGCTCCATAGATACGCATGAACTCAACTTCGAGATGCCGGCTCAACATAGCGTACACGCAAAACCCGATGATGACGACAACCGGCTTATTTTCTTACTGGAAGATGATGTGTCTCTGGCAGATGAAATGGTTACATACCTTTCGTATTATGGCTACCATGTGAGGCATTTTGCGCGCATTGAGAGCTTTAAATATGCCCTGCAGAAACACGAGCCAATAGCACTGATCTCTGATATCATGCTGCCGGACGGCAATGCGGCCGAGGTGTTGGAAGAGATCCAGAAAGACCGGACAACACCCCTGCCCGTCATATTTATTACTGTCGTTGAAGATATGCTCATGCGGTTGCAGGCTGTGCGCTCCGGCGGGATAGCCTATTTTCGTAAACCGGTTGATCCCACCAAAGTGGTCGATACCCTGGATTCATTGCTGCATCATAAGGACAGTGAACCAAACCGTGTCCTGATCGTTGAGGATTCCAGTTCATTGTCAGATTTCTACAGCTTTGTCCTGAAACAGGCGGGAATGGAAACCATAGTAGTCAACGATCCCATGCTGGTCATGCAGCCCCTGGAGGAGTTCAGGCCTGATCTTATTCTCATGGACCTTTATATGCCCGGATGTTCCGGCATTGACCTGGCCAAGATCATACGGCAGCAGGAGGCGTTTCACAGCATTCCGATCGTATACCTCTCTGTTGAGACCAATACCGAAATCCAGATGGAGGCCATGAGGCCGGGCGGTGACGAATTTCTGACCAAACCCATCAAACCGGGACACCTTGTTTCATCGGTCAACTCCCGGGTCCGTCGCGCACGCATCCTGCGCTCTTTTATGGTACGGGACAGCCTGACCGGTCTGTTCAACCATACCCTGACAAAAGAATATCTGTACCGGGAAGTGGAACAGGCACGAAGAAGAAACGGAGTGCTTTCCTTTGCCATGATCGATATAGATTACTTTAAATCAGTCAATGACAGCTATGGTCATACCGTTGGCGACCAGGTAATACGAATCATTGCCAAGCTCATAAACCAGCGGATGCGGAGCACAGACATTATCGGCCGCTACGGGGGCGAGGAATTTGCCGTTATCATGCCGGATACACGCGCTGATGATGCAAAACATATCCTCGATGAACTGCGCCATAATTTCAGCCAGATTCCGCACCATTACGGTGATATCGAATTCACCGTGACAATCAGCTGCGGTGTGGCAGAATTCCCTGCCTGTTCAACTGCAGCCATGCTGAATGAAATAGCTGATGAGGCACTGTATGCAGCCAAAAACCGCGGACGTAATCAGGTGGTGAAAGCTGAAAAGGAAAATGCATTTTTACATAATGGAAATTTCTGATGAATCATGCATTACAGCGTATATTATATGTAGAAGACGATGAAGTCTTTCATGACATCGCAAAGCTGGCCCTTGAGGTTGTCGGCGCGTATACCCTGAAAATATGCTTCTCCGGACAGGACGCTGTACAATCTGCACCAGAGTTTGGACCGGACCTTGTGCTGCTGGATGACAACATGCCCGGCATGGATGGCCCATCAACTTTTAAAAAATTACGTGAAATTCCGGGGCTTGATTCTGTACCGATTCTTTTCATGACGGCCAATGTGTCGCCTCGGGAAGTTGAACAGTTCATGCAACTGGGTGCGGCAGATGTAATTCCCAAACCATTTGATCCCCTCACCCTATCACAAACCATAGAACATATCTGGAAAAACATCAACAGATTGCAGGGAGAAGCTGCCGAGACAGAGTAGCTGTTTAATGAACGCTCTGCTGCCGCATCTTTTTTTTGTTGTGATCATACCGAAGCTGTAATATTTCGACAAAAAGCGCAAATCCCATTGGCAGGTAGATATATGCCTTTGGCACATGCTGATGCATGCCTTCCATAAAAATGGTGATGCCGATGGTTATGAGAAAAGAAAGGGCAAGTATCTTGAGCGACGGCCGCTGAATAATGAATTCACCGATCGGTTTGGCAAATATGAGAATGACCACGAATGATAAAATGACCGCTGTGATAATGACCCATATTTTATCGGTCAACCCGATAGCAGTAACAACGGAATCAATTGAAAAAACAATGTCCAGTAATACGATCTGTGTGATGATGCTGGAAAAAGAATTTTGTTTCGCATGCTCAGCATGATGCTCTTCGTCCTTCAGTTCTATGGTGTTATGGATTTCCCTCACAGCCTTCCATAAAAGGAACATACCGCCTGCAAGAAGTATCAAGTCCCGTACTGAAAATGATAAAACTATCTCATTTGTAAGATTTGCAAGCTGTAACAGGACCAGCAGCATCACAATTCTTGCAACGAGGGCCATTGCCAGACCTATTACCCGCGCCCTGTTTCTTTGAGATTCTGAGAGTCTTTCTACAAATATGGAGATGACAAGTATATTGTCAACACCGAGTACCAGTTCCAACGCAATGAGGAGTGATAATATTGCAATTGAATCAGCCATATTAATAATACCGGGCTAACTATTTATGAATGTGATATCTAATGTACTGTATGTTAATATCATTTCCATTCAACTATAAAGCGGGCTACATGAATAAAAATTAAAATTATTAAGAAAAGTATAGCCGACAGAATCAGATAGAGCAAGCCATACAAAAAATGACAATGAAGTACCCTGCAGCAAGCAGGCTGTCAGACAATTCGAAAAATGGCTTCTGTGTCATTCTGAATTTATTTCAGAATTTCATACTTTTATTTGCATGTATGTGGCTATGATCCTGATACACGTTCAGGGTGATAATTGTCGGACAGCCTGTAAACTGCGAGGTACCAACAAAACAGAGATGTCATTCCGGCAAGATGCAGTCAGCGGCCAGTTTTAATCAAGCGGTATGTCTCTTCATATATTCTTTCTCGTGGTCCTATGGCAACAAGTTCCACCATGCGACCCCTACGAATACGGTAAATAATTCTGAACTTACTCACCCGAAAGCTTTTCAGACCGGTAAGCTCATTTTTAATGAGTTGCCTGAATGTGGATCAGAAAGAATAATGTGAAGTGATGATTGGATTTTCTTTTTTATATGCGGGTGAAGGGTCCTGATCAGTTCTGCTACGTCGTCAGGTGCTAATAACTTATTTTGTTTCTCAGGCCTGGGGTTGACGATTACTTGAAAAGCTCTTCAAGTGTGTAAAGCTTTGCCTTTTTACTTTTTAGCCCTTTAAGCCCTTTTTTGATGTCCTTCATAAGTGAAGCATCATTCTGCACGGCTAACGTTTCCGTCAGGCTTTCAAACTCGTCAGGACTGATTAACACGGCCGCGGGGGATCCGTTTTTTGGTTATAATAACTTCTTCATCAGTGGAGTTCACTGAATCGACCAGTCTGCTCAGCTTCATCTTTGCCTCTGAAAGGGAAAGTATTTTCATATATCTAACCTCCTTTCTGGTTGACCAGAATTAAGACTATATTATCACTTTCAAAGAAGAGGGTAAATACGCAGAGGGCTTTCCTTTCTATCGCTATCAGTCATAATTCCTCAATTTTACCAAATATCAATTTTCACACTTTGTCGGTACAGTCCCTTAGCAATAGTTTATCTAATTAGAAACGATTTTGTGTTGGAAGGATATTCATTGACTATTCATATGAGTCTTCTATCACTGAGAGTTCATGATGTGAGGATTGCCAGTTGAAGTCAATAAAAAGGCAGAGCCATTGACGACCCTGCCTAAGATTGTAAATACAAAAAAGACTACTTATGAAATTTCTTTCTGAATCTTCTAAATCCTAATGTTGCTCCACCTACAATAAAGAGGGTTGAGCTGACAGGTTCAGGTGCAACCGACATTCTGAAAGCATGCGTTTCTCCACTATTTAA
>CAMYJJ010000127.1 GCA_947258735.1 Thermodesulfovibrionia bacterium
CCAGGGTTTTTTTAAAGGAACTGGATTCCGGCTTAAAGACTGCCGGAATGACATTTTGTGTTTCTTTGACACCTTGCAGCTCTGCTACGGGGCAGTTCATTACATGACCTGTCAATTTAATATATAATTATTCGATATGCAGATAAATACCTTCCCTGAATTCAGCGACATTGAATTATCACACCAGAGACAGGTCAGTGATTTAATTAAAGAACATCCTCTTGAGGCCTCTGAATACACATTTACCAACATATTTGCCTTCAGAGAGACCTATCAGTTTAAAGTGTCTCTTCTTGATGATGCCCTTATTATCTTAAATGATGTTCAGCCGGCTTCGCTGTTCTGTCCCGTGGGACATATAAAAAATATCAATATGCTGCATACCCTGTTTGACTGGCTTAAGAACCAGGGTGATGATGCGTATATGGACCGGGTGCCTGAAAGCTTCGTGAATGCTTACATCAAGGACAACAGGGATTTTATTATTGAAGAAGCGAGAGACCATTTTGATTATCTGTATACCATAACGGAACTTGCAGAGCTGAAGGGCCGGAAATACCATGATAAAAGAAACAAGGTAAACAAATTCAGGTCGTTATATAATTATGAATACCTGTCACTAACTCCTGATGTCATTGATGAGTGTCTTGATTTTGAGGATGACTGGTGTGAAGTAAAGGAGTGTGAAAAATACTATGGTCTGGAGAAAGAGAGAAATGCCATCCTTCAGATGCTGCTTAATTTTGAGTCCCTTCCTGTTAAGGGTGGAGCAATCAGGATAAACAGCAGGATTGAAGCGTTGACTCTCGGAGAGCCAATGTCTCAGGACACCGTTGTCATTCATATAGAAAAAGCAAACACTGGTATCCCGGGGCTGTATCAGGCAATTAATCAGGAATTTCTTCTGCATGAAGCAAAGGACTACCTGTACGTCAACAGGGAGCAGGACCTTGGAATCCCCGGATTAAGAAATTCCAAGATGTCCTATAATCCGCTCAGATTTATCAAAAAATACAGAGTAAGAAAGAAACAGGAGCAGGGGAGATAACCATGGCATCAGACGTATATTTCAGTAAACTGAATTCAGGAGAGCGCATAAAGGAATGCATGAACAAACTGCTGGACAGGCTTGATCCGTTTATCTCTGCATATGGCAGGGGTTCATTTGTCGGAATAAAACTGACTATAGGTGACAAGGGAAGCACAGGCTATATTAAACCGGAGATTGTTGGCATGCTTGTTAAGAAACTGAAGAAGCAGGGGGCCAAACCGTTTGTGTTTGACACGAATGTTATTTATCATGGAAAAAGGCAGAATGCCATAGACCACCTGAACCTCGCGTATCAAAAGGGGTTTACCCCCGGAAAAATCGGATGTCCCTACATAATAGCTGATAGTGTATTCGGCAGCGATTCTATTGCATTAAAAGCTGATTACAAAAATATAAAACAGATCAAGGTCCCGTCTCTGGTAAAGATGCTGGATGATCTCATAGTCCTTTCCCATGTTACCGGCCATCTGATGTCCGGGTATGCCGGTTCGATCAAAAATGTTGCAATGGGGATGTCCTCCCGTGCCGGCAAACAGATACAGCACTCTTCAATTAAACCCATGATTAATGTTGATACATGTACCATGTGCGGGGCATGTATCGAGGTATGCCCTGTTTCAGCCATATCAGAGCTGAGCAATAATGCATATATTAATTCTGAAACCTGTGTCGGCTGTGCCGAATGCATTTCCGCCTGCAAGATCCACGCGGTACATATCAACTGGAACGAAGACCCTCATGTGTTTGCAGAGAGAATGAGCGAATATGCAATGGGTATTCTCTCCCGTATGAAGAGAAAACTATTTCTCAATTTTGCAACAGACATAACCCTTGAATGTGACTGTATATGCGGGGATGATCAGAGAATACTGGATGACCACGGCATATTTGTATCAGAAGATATCCTTGCTGTGGACAAATCAAGTTTTGATCTCCTCACAAAGGGGAGGGACATCTTCTCCAGGGGCGGCAAGATCAGCGCCCATCAGCACCAGTTTCGATATGCAGAAGAGATAGGCCTTGGAAGTACGGACTATAATCTGGTCACGTTTTAACGTTTGTTCCTAAACGTGGTTTCCTGGTAAGTCATTCCCGAAATCCTCAATCGGGAATCCAGTTTTATTCGTGCCTTCTGGATGCCCGACTACAGACCTCAGGTATGACGAATATATACATCGATCTGTTATGGACAGACTCTATTCAGGTTCGTTGCTATTATTGTAGAATACAAATTCAACCCGTCTGTTTTTTGCTCTTCCTTCAGAGGTATCGTTTGAAGCTACAGGATGGGTTGAGCCGAAGCCTGCAATATGAATTTTTTTAATGTCTGCATCTGAAAATTCCTGGAAGTATTTCAGTGCTGAAATTGCCCTGGCAGTCGAAAGCTCCCAGTTTGATGCATACCTCCCGCCCCTGATCGGGACATTGTCGGTATGACCCTCGATAGAGACGTTATTAGGATATTTATTCAGGAGACCGGCAACCCTGTTAAGAACTTCATGTGACTCAGGTTTGAGTTCTGCCGTTCCACGGTTAAAAAACATTTTCCCCTGAACTTTAAGAATTACGCCCCTGCTGCTGTCCTCAACATCAACATCTTCTTCAAGCCCTTTTTCAGATATGAGCTGTTCAAGTTCTTCCATGATTTTGTCATTTGATGAATGGGCCAATATCTCTGGTTTTGGGGTTGACACGGGGTTCTGATGATCAATGGGGGATGAGTCCTTGTTAAATAATCCGGTATTTGAAGGCATAAAACCAAGGGCCTGGTTTATTGAGCCCATGGCGTCCTTGAATTTAATAATATCCATTTCTGCAAATGACAGGAGCAGGATAAAAAAGGTCAGCAGAAGACTCATCATGTCTGCAAAGGTGGCCATCCAGACAGGAGCCCCGTCACTTGCGCTGCCTCTTTTTTTGGATCTTGCCATTATGTATCTGTTTTTCTCATTGCAGGTGACAGAAATGCAATAAGCTTGTCTTCAAGTATGGACTGGCTGATGCCCTTTGTTATTCCCTCGATACCGCTGATAATTATTTCAATCAGCATTTCTTCGTGTTTTGTTCGGTCTTCCAGTTTCTCAGCGATGGGACCAAATACAAGGAATGCAAGTACGGCCCCGTAAAATGTTGTTAACAGGGCCACTGCCATGGCAGGGCCAATGGCTGCCGGATCACTCAGAGTCTGGAGCATCTGCACAAGTCCGATGAGTGTTCCGATCATACCCATGGATGGAGCGGTAGTACACATAAATTTAAAAACCTTCTGCCCGGTTTCGTGTCTTTTGACCAGAGAATCCATCTCAATATTCAGCGTATTGATTATTTCTGACGGTTCTACCCCATCTACCGCCATCCTGACACCTCTGTCCAGGTTGACGTTATTTATTTTCTCACTTTCCAGTGCGAGCATTCCTCCCTTTCTGGCCTTGCCTGCCAGCTCAACAATCTGTGTTATGATCTGTCTTGGAGATTCTGCTTTGTCAAAAAAAGCATTCAATGCAACCTTGAATGCTCCCAGGACAACAGGCAATTTCTGCATGATAAGCGTTGCTGCTATTGTCCCGCCAATAACTACTGTCAGTCCGGCAACATTTATAAATGAGCTTAATGGACTTTCCAGCAGTATTGCTGCAATAATGAGGGCAAACCCTCCCACTATCCCTATGAGTGTTGCAATATCCACGTTAGTCTTCCTTTTGTAAGACCATTAAATTAAGCGATAAAGGCTATTTATGTTGAAGAAAACCTCATTGGGTCATGCATATAATTATTTCGACACCATTTAAAAGCTTTCTCATATATACATAGGTATATCGATTATCATATCGTCATTATATGTATAATCTTTAATGAGAATTTCTGAAGAATCGAGGGGGGCTTTGCTTTCCGGAATTAAAATACATGTTCTTGGAAACATTTGAATTTATTAGTAATAATATTATGTTATATCTTTACGATTAATTGGTTTTATGGTATATTGAAGTCCAGCACAGAGAGGGATAATGAAGCAGATGGGGGTGTCAGGATATACTTAAAGAATTCATATTGCAGCGTCAATATGTATTGATTGAGATTATATATTACTAATTAAGGAGGCGAATGATGAGTAAAGACATAGACAAAGAACTCTCTGACAAGTACTGTCCCCGGTTTGCGCAGATTGCGGTTGAAAAAGGCTTTGTATCTTCTGAAAATGCAAAAGTGGCCCTGTCCAGGCAGCTCGATGACGACCTGGCGGGCAAGCCTCATAAATTGATAGGGAGCATTTTCCTTGAAAACGGCTGGATGACACCCCAGCAAATAGAAACGGTACTGAATGACTTATTTAAGAAATAATACTGATGTATCGAGATACTATGCCTGAAATCTCACCTCAGTAATTCTCTGCCAGCAGCTCATAATGAGACCGGGGATGTTTACATGCCGGGCATTCTGCCGGGGCCTCAGCTGCTTCAGTAACATAACCGCAGTTTCTGCAGTGCCATTTATTCTGTGAAGGTCTCTTAAAGACGCTGTTGCCTTCAACATTCGATGAAAGTTTCCTGTATCTTTCTTCATGAAACTTCTCTACTTTTGCGATCTGTTTGAAAGACTCTGCAACGTCAGAAAAGCCTTCATCCCGGGCAATCTGCTCGAAATCCGCATAAAGAGTCGTCCATTCCAGCTTTTCACCGGCAGCCGCATGGTCGAGGTTCTCCTTAGTGCTGCCAATGATCCCTGCAGGGTAGGCTGCTGTAATTTCCAGATCACCCCCTTCAAGGTGTTTAAAAAAAACCTTGGCATGCTCTTTTTCATTTTCAGCAGTTTCCAGAAACAGGGCTGCTATCTGCTCGAACCCCTCCTTTTTGGCCTTGCTGGCAAAATACGTATATCTGTTTCTGGCCTGTGATTCACCTGCAAAGGCCTTCAGAAGATTCTGCTCTGTTTTTGATCCTTTAATTGATTTGGACATTGTCAGCCTCCTAACCTGATGTTTTTTCCATAGGTTCTCCGCAGCATACCAGTTCACCGCCGCCCGCTTTTGTTACCTTGACTTCATTATTACATATATTACACCTGTACTCTTCTCCCGCACTTTTTACCTGCATTGTATTTCTCCTTTATATGAGTTAATGAACGTTAATATTCATCAAAGGCCCGAACTTTATCCCTTATTCTTTATCCGCCTTTTTTGTAGAAAATTTTAAAGGAATATAAGCAGGGCAGTGTCCAACAGCGCTGGTCAGGATAAAAGCTACTGCAATTACACCCAGTACTATAGCGGCTGTTCCGGATATTTGTCCAGTAACATATAATATTCCTATAATAATCGCAAGGATAAACCTTGCCAGGCGGTCAATGGTTCCCATATTCTGTTTCATGGCTGTCTCCTTTGAGGTTAAGAGTTTACAAAATAACGGCAAGAGGATCAAGATGGACAAAATTTACATAACGATACATAAACTCCTGAACATCTCATATAAAGTGTATTGCCAGAAAATTCAGTTGTCAAGCGATTTCTTCATGTTGTACTCTATCTGAAAAAGAATGAGGAGAATAAAATGGCAGAAAAGGAAATATTTCTGACTGAAAATGCACCACAACCTGTCGGACCATATTCACAGGCAGTCATTCATAACGGTGTAATGTATGTATCAGGTCAGATTCCTTTGGACCCCGGAACAGGAGAGTTGATCAGGGGGACGATAGAGGATGAAACTGCGACTGTGCTGAACAATCTGAAGGTGATTGTTGAGGGGGCCGGTGCAACCATGAAGGATGTATTGCGGGTCTCCTGTTACCTTGCAGACATGGAGGATTTTCCGAGATTTAACGTGGTTTATGCTACCTATTTCACAATTAATCCTCCGGCAAGAAGCACCATTCAGGCTGCCAGACTCCCTCTAGATGTTCAGGTCGAGGTGGATGCGATTGTGGCGGTGCCGGAGAATGTTTGAAATTAATTTATTGCCTTGCAAAAATCGTTAATCGTTATACGTTAATTGTTATTAGGTAGTTCCTGTTGCGAAAAGCCAAAATTCTAATAATGTCATTCTGAACTTGTTTCAGAATCTCAAGATATCAATAAGATGGGAGACCCTGAAACCCGATGCGGGTCTCCGCTAAGGGTCGCTACGACAAGTTCAGGGTGACAAATAACAAGTAACAAGTAATAAATAATTAATAATCGATGAAAAAAAAGATTGCCATTACAATGGGAGAACCCGGGGGCATCGGGCCGGAGGTTATTGTTAAAGCATGTGCCAGCAATGCAGTGAGACGCTGTTGTCACCCTGTTGTCATAGGTGATGCTGCCACGATCAAAGAGGCAGTCAGGAAATCAAAACTGTCCCTTAAGATCAGATATGTCCATGAATTAAATGAAATGAAACCCGGCCGTGAGACTATTGATGTGGTTGACGTCAGGTCACCTCATACATTTAAAAAGAATGTTTCATCCAGAGGAGCGGGAAGGGCAGTTGTTATATATATAACGAAAGCTGTTGCATATGCACTCGATAAAAAAGTAGATGGCATTGTTACCGCACCAATATCCAAGGAGTCCTTACATATGGCAGGTCATGCATGGCCGGGACATACCGAGCTTCTTGCAGAGCTGACCGGTGCTAGCAAATATGCAATGATGTTTGTAAGCAGAAAATTAAGGGTCATTCTTTGTACAATACATATGCCCCTGAAGGATGTCCCAAAGAAAATTACAAAGCATACTGTTTTAAAAACAATCAGGCTGGCAGTGAAGGGGTCTGAGCTGCTGGGAATAAAAGACCCTGAGATTGCAGTTGCGGGACTTAATCCTCATGCTGGAGAATCAGGAGTTATGGGAAAGGAAGAGGTTAAATCGATTATTCCTGCCATTCATGCTGTCCAGGAGGACGGGGTTAACGTAAGCGGTCCGTATCCTCCTGATGTTGTATTTCACAGGGCCGTTAACAATGCGTTCGATATGGTCGTCTGCATGTATCATGACCAGGGGCTGATCCCCTTTAAAATGCTGGCATTTGAAACAGGAGTGAACATGACAGTCGGCTTACCCATTCTCAGGACATCTCCTGACCATGGAACGGCCTTTGATATTGCATGGCAGAACAGGGCAAATCCATCCAGCATGATCGAGGCGATAAAACTGGCAGCAAAGTTGAAAACATAATGTAGGGGCGCAGTGCCTGCGCCCTATGGATTAATCAATATGAATATTGTTTTGGCAACAGGAAATAAAAAGAAAGTCGAAGAAATTAAAAAAATATTCGGCCCGATGGGTATGGCATCAACAATCTACACATTCGATGACTTCCCTGCCATGGCGGAAGTGGTGGAAGACGGCATCACCTTTGAAGCAAACGCGGTTAAAAAAGCAAAGCAGATCGCAGCTGCAACGGGTATGAATGCCCTGGCAGATGATTCCGGACTGGAAGTGGATGCCCTTGATGGCGCTCCCGGTGTTTATTCTGCACGATATGCCGGTGAAGATGCTGATGACAGGGCCAATAATGATAAGCTTCTTGAGGGATTGATGGATGTGCCGGATGAAGACCGGGGAGCACAGTTTGTCTGTTGCATTGCCCTGGCAACCAGGGAGGATATCAGGACATTTACCGGTTATGTTAGAGGGAGAATCGGGACTGAACCAAAAGGATCAAACGGGTTTGGATATGATCCGCTGTTTTATCCCGAGGGCTCGGACAGAACATTTGCAGAGATGAATGATATCGAAAAGAACGCGATCAGTCACAGGGCAAACGCCTTAAAGGAGCTTCAGATTTACCTGATGAAAAAAAGAAAATAAACCCGTTACTTGTTATAAGGTATTAGTTTCATGATACAGGGAATACGCAGCCTTTCCCTAATAACAATTAACAATTAACGATTAACGAATAACGAATAACAAATAACAGATAACAGATACGGAGGATAGATACATGGATTTAGACATACGAATTGGAAATAAATCATTCCCTGTGGATATAGACAATCCTTTCAGGTTTGATATATCAGCGGTTATGAGTGATATTATCGAATTTGGAAATAAAAACAATGTTGCTCTTGAGCCCTATGCGCTTGATAAACTCATCCCGAGGATGATCAAGGGCGTGGCGGGCTGCGAGGCCGGATGCCCCTCTGATGCTCAAAACGTAGTCAGGCAGGGATTCGGCAATTTCAAGCTTGAATACGTTGAAGGCGGCATATTAACTGCCGTGCAGAACCTTGAAAACAGCAAAGAGCTTGAAGTCAAGATATTTCCTGATTTCTGATTATATGTTACCTTGCGGAAACCTCGATAATAGGAATAAATTATTAGATTCGCTCACTACGCATTGGCTTAACGGATCGTTACGTCAGCCTCCAGTAAATTTATGCAAACTCCCCAACCTCTAATCGAATACATCGAATGAAAACAATTGGTATAAAAAATTTAAAATTTATTTATACTAAGCCGATTACATTATTAATATAGACTCTATACACCGGGGGCCGGATGATCAATATTCTCTTAAAGTCCATCGTTAAAAAAGATAACCTGTATATCGATCATACAGACACGAAAAGGAACCTGATTAAACTGATGAACAGAAACGGTCAGGGTGTTGTGGTTATTCTGAAAAATGGCAGGCCCGCAGG
>CAMYJJ010000128.1:0-8487 GCA_947258735.1 Thermodesulfovibrionia bacterium
GTGATAATAGTACTACAGCGGACACTCAGGGACTTGGCATCGGAGGGCTGGAATATCCAGATCCTGACAACCCTGGTGAATTTCTCGGTTGGAATACCGGCTGGACAACTGATACTCCGTTCTAACCTGTACTAGATAGATATACATAATAAGGGGAAGTGGATTATCCACTTCCCCTTTTATATTTTATGATAATCCAATCATGATTGACTAATGAAAGAATTTATTTACATAACGATAATCATGAAAACGAAAGGAGAATGACAACTTAATTTTCAATGTGGTATCGATATGATATTCAGCAAAGATTTAATGAACTTAAAGCAGATGAAAACTGATAAATAAAGACGTTACAGTTATTCCTATATGATACGCCACATATTAACCGTTATCTTTTAATACATACAAAGGCTTACGATCACTTTCATGGTAGGAGCTTACCAGCATTTCCCCAAGCAGCCCCATTCCGATAAGCTGTATTCCAACGATTATTAGTAACACCCCCAGGAGCAGCAGGGGCCTGTGTCCTATTGATTGACCCGAGAACCATAAAATTGCCATATAGATATTAATTACAAATCCTGCAAGACCGCAGAGGAGTCCTATGGGACCAAACGCCTGCATTGGTTTTGTTGAAAAACTCTGAAGGAATTTAACGGTTATTAAATCCTGTATCACCAGCAATGTTCTGGAGATACCGTATTTAGACTCGCCACGAAGTCTGGGATGATGCATTGTTTCAACCTCTGTTATCTTGACACCATACCAGCTTGCTATAGCAGGGATAAATCGATGTAGTTCTCCGTACATATTCATGTTTTTTACTACTTCTGCCTTAAATGCTTTAAGCCCCGAGCCATAGTCCCTGAGTTGTACCCCTGTGACCTTGCTGATTATCCAGTTTGCAATTATGGAGGGGAACCTGCGTATAACATATGGATCTTTTCTCTTCTTCCTCCAGCCGTTTACTACATCATATTCGCCTATCAAAGATACGAGCTTGGGAATGTCTTTTGGATCGTTTTGCAGGTCTGCATCTATAGTAACTATTACGTCTCCTTTGGCATGATCAAACCCTGCTGCCCATGCTGCTGCCTTGCCGAAATTACGTCTGAAACAAAGCAGTCTGACTTTATCATCCTTCTTTTCATAAGGCTCAAGTAATTGAACAGTCCTGTCTGTGCTCCCATCGTCGACAAAAAGAATTTCATAATCAAAATCCTCCGGATCCAGAGCTGACTTGAGAGCACGGTACAGATCATCTACATTTTCTTCTTCATTGAGTGTTGGTATAACAACAGAAACCAGCATCTTTCCCTTTCATAATTATTGGATTTCCTGACGGTCAGGTTATTTTAGCAGAGATTGTGCATTAATCCCAAGCAGCGAATGATATTTTACACATAGAATTGACTGATGAGATGAGGATTAATCGTATCAAATAAATTAATTTAAGAAATTCTGATAGTAACCGTGTTCTCTCGTTAATCGCGTAAAGAACAACCCTGCATATTCTTTTGTCAGGGGGAAGGATTGATACTTCTATGCCTTTGAAATAAAAATCTGGTTGTAGATGATTCTTGCACTTTCTACGGCATTAACTTTGTAAGGATATATTCTGTATCTGTACACATACCCCTTCCAGAACTTTCTTACCGCGTTATACACCGGCTGGAGAGGCAGCTTTATTAAGACATTTTTTATAAACGGCATGAGCCATGGAAACTCTACAGCAATTCCTATGAGGTGCATTAAATTTTCAAGCTGGGGGCCGTCTTTAAGGTTCAGGGGTATTGTTCCATGGTAGGTTTCAGGCATCTTCGTGTCAGGGCTGAAAAAACCGTGTTCTATGGAGTAATCGTATATCGCTGTCTTCGGGTATGGGGTCATCAGGAAAACATCACAGAACGTCGGCTTGCATTTAACCGTTAACTCCCATGTCTCCATAGCTGTCTCAAGTGTTTCATGGGGAGCGCCAATGATGTTGTAGAGTGAAAATAACACTTTTCTGTCGTGAAGTATTTTAATACCGTTTAATATCTGCTCCTTGGTCATTTTCCTGTTTAACACTTCATTTCTGATAAAATCATTTCCTGATTCCAGACCTATTCCAATATAAAAAAGGCCTGCCTTAATTAAATCGTCAATGACTTCGGCCTTAATTGTCTCAGGCCTCATAAGGCAATAGAATGGAATTCCAATCTCTTTAGGGTACTTTTCCGAAAACTCCTTTACCCATTTAGGGTTTACCGATAGTATTTCGTCCCTGAATATGAGATATTCAATCTTAGGATAATCCCTTTTCATCTGTTTCAACTCTTCAATGACACAATCAACACTTCTCTGCCGGAAGACCGGATCACCCTTTAAGAGCATTTTGTGCAACTGATGGTTATGACAGTATGTGCAGTTGAAAGGGCATCCCTGACTGGTCATGACGGTAGCTGTTCTGGCAAGCTGGTAATCTTTATATTTGTTATAAATGCCTCTATCAGGCGGAGGGAGAATATCAAGGTCCTTGATTAACGGGCGCTGTTCATTTTTGTATATCTTCCCGTCAACCTTGACCCACCAGTTCTTGACATTCGTTATATCTTCACCCTTTTCCAGTTTGGAGATAAATTCAGGCATGGCCTCAAATCCCTCACCTCTGCACACTCCGTCTACGCCGTCTTCCTCAATCATTTCAGGTGAAAATGTCACATGCGGACCGCCAAACATGGCAAAAAATTTATACTTTTGCTTTAATCTTCTGTTCCAGTCCATGTATTCAATATGACCGCCGCTGTACGTTGTATAAGCAATGATGTCAGGCTTGAATTCACGGACTGTTTTTTCAACTTCTTCATAGTCAATGCCTGCTATAGTGGTCTCATGACCATCCTGCTTCAGCACTGCTGATAACCACATAGGGCCAAATGTTACAAAACCACCGCTAAGCAGCATGGTTCTGTCAATATGGGCGATAAATAAAATACGACTCATGATG
Source organism: Thermodesulfovibrionia bacterium (assembly GCA_947258735.1). Next base: position 2,990 of record CAMYJJ010000128.1, read on the forward strand.
GTATAACCTCGTTGGTTGGATTGATAGATGTATTAAAATATTTTATTTATTTTAAGCCTCTCTTGTCAAGCAAGGCTGTGAGACGAACTTCTGCTATAAGGGACATAATCTATTTGAAATTATCCAAATTATTAATAACTTGCAAGTAATATACTGGTCATATGAATCGGCTCATAAAGGGTAATACTTGAGTGAGGCTTTCCGAGAATCAACTGATATAAAGTATTTTCTAGAATCTATTATTTGTTACCCTGAATCATGTGCTGCATGTAATGAGAATGATTCCGGGTTTTAGAACTTATTTAACAATGTCCTGAAGCGTTTTTGCATTCAAGGCATGTATTGCTGCATTGTCCAGGATTTCAATTACGCTATCAACTTCAGGAATAGTTGTCATCTTAGTTTCAATGATCCGGGTTTCGGCATCAGCCATTCGTATTACTTTGAATAAATCATGTAACGAAATCGTACTGATATCCCTTGCAGGCAGGTAAGCAGGAGGGTCATCACCTGTTTCAAGCAAAAGAGAGTTTCTTTCTAAAAGGAAGAGCGACTCATGGACAGGATCAACCGGGAGTTTCATATGATCTACCAGCTCGTGCAGCGTCCAGGGCTCTTTATTATGATAAAAATTATAGCCGATATAGTACATAATCATGAAGGCCACTCTTTCCCTTAATCTGTTGCTCAGCATGAACGCTTCTTTATTTGCATACAGGAATTGCGGGTATTGATAGAAATAAGCAATCTGGGCCCCGATGAGTAAAATAAGCCAGCTGAGATAGAGCCATATAAGAAACATGAGCAGGATTGCAAATCCCGAGTAAACGGCAGCGTATTTTGCCGAAGATACAGTAAACGTTGCAAATCCCCATCCGGCAAATTCCCAGAGCACACCGGCTATAAGCCCTCCAACTATCGCAGATTTAAGATGGACTTTGGTATTGGGAATGAAAACATACAGAAATGTAAATGCAGAACAGACCAATACATACGGCATAAGTTCTACTGCATAGTAGAAAAAGGTTCCGAATGGTTCAATGGAAATGACTTTTTGAACAATCGTATTGCTCGTAAATGTTGCTGTCAGACCCATTGCAGAGAAGATGAGGACCGGTCCTATCAAAATTACACTGACGTAATCACTGAATCGGCGGGCAAGTGTCCGCTGTTTTTTAATGCCCCATATCGCATTAAAGGACTTCTCTACTTTTTGTATGACTGACACGACCGTGTAAAAGAGCATTGCCATACCAATGGAACCAAGCACTCCCACTTTCATGTTTTCAACAAATCCAATGATCTGGGATGTAATGTCAGTTCCTTTATCTCCAAGAGGTTCAAGAAACCTGAGCAGAAATGGCTCGATTACCTCATTATGAATTCCAAATGCCTTCAGTACAGAAAAACTTATGGCAATCACAGGAACAATAGATAATAATGTTGTATAAACGAGACTCATTGCCCTCAGCGTCAATTGGCCCTCTGCAAATTCCCGGACGGCCACATAGATCAGCCTGATTGTTTTTATGATGAATGCCTTGAACCTGTTGAGCGGAGAAGTATCAATCTCCCAGATCTGCCTGTTAAGGAAATCATTTATTTTTCTTATTCCATTTGCCATATTTCAGTTCAATTCTAACATAAATAAGTAGCATGAATATTGATAATATGCATTGTACGTTAATGTATTAAATTCCTAATCCTTTGCCCTCTTAACCATGATATATACATAAATACAGTCCTGACATGAATGGCATTTGCCGTCCAGAATGGAGAAGATTTGAAGAAAGCCATACATATGAATACAGATATAACTGCCTTGTGTATGAACTAGAACCATAATCATTACTTAAATTAATACTGATATTAATAAGATTAATTGAAATGAACTGCAATGTATGATAATAAAAAATATACTAGGAGGACATTTAAATAGGGGATTCCATTAGATCTTGTGTAGAAATAAAGAATGGTTGATCATATAAAACCATACGGCTTCAATGCCAGATATAAATAAGATAAATAAAGCTATTAAAATAACTAATTGCTTGTTTGTATAAATTATGTTAAGTTAATCATACACTTTTTTATATTCTAATCTAATAAGTGTTAAAGAATATTACATTGAAATAGTATTTAAATTGATACATTTAATGTAGTGTAATAGATACATATTCCTCGATAAAGCCAACCCCTTTGTAATAGGGGGACGGAAAGTGGCGGGTCTTAATACGTAAGATAGCCGAGCTACCGAAGGATGCATCTTTGGTAGCTCGGCTTTTTTATAAAAAGCCTATGGACTGCATCAAAATTTACTATGTTTGATTCTTTTAACTGGGGTGAGGATGTCGGACTCTTACAGGTATTCAGTAACGTACATAACATGTTTTCGCCCGTAATGAATTAATGAGCAGAAATTATCATTTAAAATTATTAACATTAAATTTTTTTAAAAGGGAGGATAAGACATGAGAGAGAAACTGGCATTGGCGCTGTTCGCAGTGATAACAAGTTTATTAATTATTGGTGTTCCGACGGGGAATGTCCTGGCAGATGGAACAGAAACGCTTGGTCCGCCGAGTATCCCGATTACGTCCGGAACAGACATCGTAGCCGCAGGTGTCGGTTTGCACGAGTTGGAGTCCGGGACGATCAATATCGAGGTACCAGAAGGCGCTGTTGTCAAACAGGTCCTGTTATACTGGCAGGGTTGGGATGTAGAACAAACAGAAAATCCCGGAGATAACACAGCTGTCATCGAAGGCACAGAAGTAACGGGCATACCACTGAGTGATCCAATAGTCGTCGGAGCACCGGACGTTGTGCGAGCCTATCGGGCAGACATAACCTCTCTTGGGCTGGTAATGTCTGGACAGAATAGTCTAACTGTGGGCGGCCTGGACTTCGCAACCAGAAGTGATGGGGCTGGCATTCTGGTAATTTTTGACGAGGGTACCCGTACTGCCAACATTGATATCAGGGACGGAGTCGACTTTGCATTTGCTAGATTTTCTCCACCTCAGGATTCTACAGTCCCTCAGACATTTACATTTGACTCTTCCAGCGCTGAACGCTCAGCCACGCTATCCATGTTCTTTGGCAGTGTTAGTGGAACTGGTTCTGGCGGAAAATTTCGGCCCACCTCCGTCATTTTTGAAACAGGAGGAACAACCTATGTATTCGATAATTTATTGAATAGCAATGATGGAGACGAATGGGATACCGTGAGCCTTGATCTAACAGAATTGGGAGTCATTATCCCTGCTGGTGCAACAAGTATTACCTATCAGGTACTGTCAGTGGATAATGATCCGCCTTTCGAAGGGCCAAATGGAGAAGAAGAAGGTAATGCTGCGTCATATACCTGGATAACAGCCGGCCTATCCATTCTGGATCCCTTCTGTGGAGATTTCATTATAAATATTGAAGGTGAAGAATGTGATGACGGAAATAATGTTGATGGCGATGGATGTTCAGCAATATGCAAAATAGAATTTTGTGGAGATAACATTATCCAGCCGGGTCTTGGCGAAGAGTGTGATGATGGAAACACAGAGGATGGAGACGGGTGTTCAGCCAATTGCACTGTTGAAGAAGCCTCTATCGGAGACCGGGTATGGAATGATCTCAATGCCAACGGGGTACAGGATGACGGGGAATCCGGCGTTGAAGGCGTAATCGTAAATCTGCTGGATTGTGAAGACAATATCAAAGGGACTGCTACCACAAATGCAAATGGCAATTATTCCTTCGACAACCTTTTGTCTGGGAATTATAACCTGCAATTTTTCCTGCCTGATGGCTTCTTCTTCAGTCCTCAGGACCAGGGCGCTGATGATGCTGACAGTGATGCAGCTATCATTGATGGCTTGACAGAATGTACAGATCTTGTTCCCGGAGAAAATGATATCACCTGGGATGCCGGTATTTATCAGCCTGTATCCATAGGAGACCGTGTATGGAACGATCTCAATGCCGATGGTATTCAGGATGATGGTGAGCCGGGAGTTGAAGGTGTAACCGTGCATCTGAGGGACTGCGAAGGAAACAATCTCGCAGAAGCAGTAACCGAAGCCGATGGTTTATATATGTTTGACGGCCTTATCACAGGCGAATACAACATACATTTTGTACTGCCTGGCGGCTTTTTATTCAGTCCCCTGAACCAGGGCGATGCTGCTGCTGTTGACAGTGATGCTGATTTTGAAGGTTCAACTACCTGTACGGAGCTTGAACCCGGTGAAAACGACATCACCTGGGATGCAGGTATCTATCAGCCTGCATCAATAGGCGACCTTGTATGGAGTGACCTGAATGCCAACGGTATCCAGGATGATGGAGAACCCGGAGTTGCCGGAGTGACTGTCCATCTCAGGGACTGTGCCGGAAATAATCTCGGTGAGGTGGAAACGGATGCAGAGGGCATGTATTTATATGACGGCCTCATGCCGGGCGACTATAACATTCATTTTGTCCTTCCTGACGGTTTTTTCTTTAGTCCGCAGGACCAGGGTGCTGATGATACTGACAGTGACGCAGATTTTAACGGTTCTACCGAATGCACAACCCTTGAACCCGGAGAAAACGACATTACATGGGACGCAGGTATCTATCAGCCCGCATCCATTGGTGACCGGGTATGGAACGACCTTAATGCCGATGGGATCCAGGATGACGGTGAGCCCGGTGTTGCTGGTGTAATTGTTCATCTCAGGGACTGTGCCGGAAATAATCTCGGTGAGGTGGAAACGGATGCAGAGGGCATGTATTTATATGACGGCCTCATGCCGGGCAACTACAACATTCATTTTGTCCTTCCTGACGGTTTTTTCTTTAGTCCGCAGGACCAGGGTGCTGATAATGCTGACAGTGACGCAGCTTTAAACGGTTCTACCGAATGCACAACACTTGAACCTGGAGAAAGCGATATTACATGGGACGCCGGGATAGTGCTCATTGAAGCCGGGATCGATATAGAGAAGTCAACAAACGGAGAGGATGCAGATGATCCGACCGGGCCATTGGTACCTGCGGGATCAGATATCATATGGACATATGTGGTAGAGAATACGGGTAACGTAGAGCTGACCAGTGTAACGGTAACGGATGATCAGGGAGTGGATGTGAGCTGTCCAAAGGATGTACTGGCAGCAGGAGAGAGCATGGAGTGTACGGCCACGGGAGTAGCAATAGAGGGTCAGTACGCGAACATGGGTAAGGTAGAGGGAACGACACCTGGCGATATGGTGATAGATGATGAAGATCCGAGCCATTACTTTGGAGCGAAGCCTGGTATCGACATAGAGAAGTCAACAAACGGAGAAGATGCAGATGATCCGACCGGGCCATTGGTACCTGCGGGATCAGATATCACATGGACATATGTGGTAGAGAATACGGGTAACGTAGAGCTGACCAGTGTAACGGTAACGGATGATCAGGGAGTGGATGTGAGCTGTCCAAAGGATGTACTGGCAGCAGGAGAGAGCATGGAG
>CAMYJJ010000128.1:8587-8669 GCA_947258735.1 Thermodesulfovibrionia bacterium
TGTACGGCCACGGGAGTAGCGATAGAGGGTCAGTACGCGAACATGGGTAAGGTAGAGGGAACGACGCCTGGTGCAATGGTGA